>JADCHX010000021.1 GCA_020248265.1 Rhodocyclaceae bacterium | reverse complement strand
TTTCTCATCGGCTCCTCGCTATCCTCGGAGCCATTCTTTCACGTTTCAATCGGTCCGAAAATCGCCGAGCAGGTCAGGCTGAATGCGATCTATCTAATCTAGTCGACCCCATCGGACTCGCACCGCAGGAAGCGGCGACGGGGTGATGATGGAAGGGGTGGCTGCGCGGGTCGCCCCCGGGAACCAGCCCTTCCGATGCGAAACCGCTACTCGGGCTTGATCCCCGCCGCCTTCACCGTCTTCTGCGCCCCGGCCAGATCCGCCTTCATCCGCGCGCCCAGTGTCTCCGGCGTGCCGCCGTAGATCTCCAGGCCGAGCTGGGCGAAGCGCTCGCGCGTGGCCGGCTGCGCCAGATAGCCGTTGACTACCGTGTTGATGCGGTCGACGATCGGCCGCGGCAGGTTCGCCGGCCCGAGGATGCCCAGCCAGATGCTGGTCTCGAACGCCGGGAAGCCGACCTCGACCATGTTCGGCACGTCGGGCAGCAGCGGATGGCGCTTGGGCGAGGTGATCGCCAGCGCACGCACCTTGCCGGCCTTGATGTGCTGCGCGGCGGTCGACAGCTGGTCGAACATGATCGGCACATGGCCGCCGATCACGTCCATGCCGGCCGCCGGGTTCGACTTGTACGGCACGTGGTTCAGCTTGATGCCGACCAGCGACGAGAAGTACTCGCCAGCCAGGTGCCCGGTGGAACCGATGCCGGCAGTGGCCCAGCCGAGCTGGCCGGGCCGGGCCTTGGCGAAGGCCACCAGTTCCTTCACCGTCTTCACTGGCACCGACGGATGCACCACCAGCACCTGCGGTGCGTTCGAGGTGCCGATCACCGGCGTGAAGTCGCGGAAGATGTCGTAGGGCAGCTTGGTGGTGAGCGCCGGGGCCATCGAGAACGCGCCCGAGGTCAGCAGCAGGGTGTAGCCGTCCGGCGGCTGGCGCGCGACGAAGTCGGCACCGATCGAGCCGGTCGCGCCGGCGCGGATCTCGATGACGATCGGCTGGCCGAAGGCCTCCTGCATGCTGGGGGCAACCAGCCGGGCCATGGTGTCGGCCGAGCCGCCGGCACCGAAGTTCACGATCATCCGCACCGGCTTCGAGGGCCAGGCCGGCTGGGCCTGCGCGCTGCCGGCAGCCGCCATCAGTGCGGTAGCTGCCAGGGCAGCCAGGGCGAGGCCCGGGGCGGTGCTGCGTTCAGGTGCTGCGTTCGATCCGTTTCGCTGTTTCATGTGATTCACCTTGCTCCATCACTCCGCTTTGATGCCGGCCGCCTTGATCGTGCGTGACGCCCAGGCAAAGTCCCGCTTCATCTCGGCGGCGAACGCCTCTGGCGTGCCGCCGATCACTTCCAGGCCGAGGCCGTTGAGCCGGTCGCGCACGTCCGCGAGCTTCAGCACCCGGTTCACCTCGGTGTTGATCCGGGCCAGCACGTCTTTCTGCAGGCTGCCCGGCCCCATCAGGCCATGCCAGACGGTGGTCTCGAAATCCTTGTAGCCGCTCTCGATCATCGTGGGCACCTCGGACAGCGAGGCCACCCGCTTGCCCGAAGTCACGGCCAGCGCACGCACCTTGCCTGCCTTCACATGCGGCACGGCGGTCGACAGCTGGTCGAACATGATCGGCACATGGCCGGCGATCACGTCGATCGTGCCCAGCCCGTTCGACTTGTAGGGTACGTGGATCAGCTGCAGTCCGCTCGCGATGCCCAGGCTTGCGCCCGACAGGTGCGCGACCGAGCCGATGCCGGAGCTGGCGTAACCGAGTTCGCCCGGCCGCTTCAGCGCGAACGCGACGAGGTCTTTCACCGTCTTCACCGGCAGCGACGGGTGCACGTACAGCACCTGCGGTCCGGCGGTGGTCTGCACGATCGCGCTCAGGTCGCGCTGCCAGTCGAACGGCAGCGTCGGGTACAGCGCCGCGGCGGTCGACAGCGCCGAGGTGAACAGCAGCGTATGGCCATCGCCGGCCGCGCGTGCGACCACGTCGGCCGCGATGGTGCCGGTGGCGCCGGAGCGGTTCTCGACCAGCACCGGCTGGCCGATGCCCTCGGCCAGCTTCTGCGCGACGGTGCGCGCGACGGTGTCGGAAGAGCCGCCGGCACCGAAGGCGACCAGCAGCCGCACCGGACGCTCGGGCCAGGCCTTCTGCGCGACGGCAGGCGCGCTCGCCGCGAGCAGCACGGCCAGTGCACCGCCGACCGCGCGGCGCGCGGCTGGTGTCATCGTGCAACCACCGGACGCAGCCCGCGGCTCATTGCCTCGCGTGCGCATGTCGCGTTCACTGCTCGAGCGTGATCTTCGCGTCCTTGACCACCTTCTGCCACTTCAGGAAGTCGTTGCGGTGCAGGGTCGCGAACGCCTCGGGCGTGCCACCGGCCGGCTCGACGCCCAGTTCGTTGAAGCGCTTGACGGTCTCGGGCAGCTTGACGATGCGGTTCACCTCGGTGTTCAACCGCATGACGATGTCGCGCGGCAGGTTGGCCGGGCCCATCATGCCCAGCCAGACGTTCGCATCGAAGGCCGGCAGCCCGGCCTCGGTGACCGTCGGCACGTCGGGCAGCAGCGGCAGGCGCTGGGCCGCAGTGACCGCGAGCGCGCGCAGCTTGCCCGAGCGCACATGCGGCGCGCCGGTGAGTACCAGGTCGAACATCAGCGGCACGTTGCCGGAGATCACGTCGATCACCGCGATCGGGTTGGCCTTGTACGGCACATGGACCATCTTCGTGCCGGTCATCGAAAGGAACAGCTCGGTCGCCAGGTGGCCGGTGCTGCCCACGCCGGCGGTGGCGTAGCTGATCTGGTCGGGCCGCTTCTTCGCGAAGGCAACCAGTTCCTTGATGCTCTTCACCGGCAGCGACGGATGCACGTTGATGATGGTGGCCGTGTTCGAGATGTTCACCACCGGGGTGAAGTCCTTGAAGATGTCCACCGGCACCTTGGGGTTGAGCGCTGGCGTGGACGAGAACGCGCCCGAGGTGACCATCAGCGTATAGCCGTCGGGCTGGGAGCGCGCGACGGCCTCGGCGCCGATCATCCCGGCCGCCCCGGTGCGGTTCTCCACCGTCGTGCCCTGGCCCCAGGTCTCGGTGAAGCGCTGGCCGACCAGCCGCGCCATGGTGTCGGCGGAACCGCCGGCGCCGAACGGTACGATGATGCGGATCGGCTTGGCCGGGTACTGCTGGGCGGCGGCCGTCAGCGCGGCCAGCGGCAGGAGGGCGGCCAGCGTGGCCAGGCTTGCGAACGGCTTCACGTGCATCAGGATGCTCCAGTGTGGGTCAGGACAAGGGAAAAGCGGCGGCGAGCGGCATGCACGCAGGCAGGAAGGAAGGCGGAGCCGGCGCTCAGCCGCGCGCGTCGCGGATCATGTTCTTCGCGATCACCAGCTGCTGGATCTGGCTGGTGCCCTCGAAGATGCGGAACAGGCGCACGTCGCGGTACAGCCGTTCGATCGGGTACTCCTGCATGTAGCCCGCGCCGCCATGCACCTGCACGCAGCGGTCGGCCACGCGCGAGCACATCTCGGAGGCGAACAGCTTCGCACAGGACGCTTCGGTCGCGATGTTCGCGCCGTCGTCGGCGCGCCGGGCGGCATCGAGCGTCATGCAGCGCGCGGCGTAGATCTCGGTCTTCGAGTCGGCGAGCATCGCCTGCACCAGCTGGAAGCCGGCGATCGGCTGGCCGAACTGTTCGCGCTGCATCGCATAGGCGAGCGTCTCGTCGAGCATGCGCTGCGCGATGCCCACGCACACCGCGGCGATGTTGAGCCGCGCGCGGTCGAGCACCTTCATCGCGGTCTTGAAGCCCTGCCCTTCGACGCCACCGATCAACGCACTGGCCGGCACGCGCACGTCCTGCAGGATCACGTCGGAGGTATGCGAGCCGCGCTGGCCCATCTTGCGGTCGGGCGGCGCGGTCGTGAGACCCGGCGTGTCACGCTCGACGATGAAGGCGCTCACCCCGGCCGCGCCCTTCTGCGACGCATCGGTGCGCGCCATCAGCGTGAAGATCGAAGCCTCGGGTGCATTGGTGATGTAGCGCTTGGTGCCGTTGATCACGTAGTGGTCGCCATCGCGCCGCGCGAAGGTCTTCAGCCCGCCGGCATCCGAGCCGTTGTCGGGCTCGGTCAGCGCGAAGCTGCCGATGATCTCGCCGGCCGCAAGGCGCCGCAGATAGCGCTCTTTCTGCGCTGGCGTGCCGTCGATCACGATGCCCATGCCGCCGATGCCGTTGTTGGTGCCGACATACGAACGGAACACCGGCGACGCGTAGCAGAGCTCGAACGACACGTGCATCTGTTCTTCAGTGGTCAGGCCCAGGCCGCCGTACTCCCTCGGCAGCGCATAGCCGAACAGGCCCATCTCGCGCATCTCGTGCACGATGGCCTCGGGCATCGCGTCTGCCTCGGTCACCTCGACCTCGGCCGGGATCAGCCGCTCGCGCACGAAGCGGCGGATCGAGTCGAGCAGCAGCCCGAGGGTTTCGGCGTCCTGGATCATGGTCGGTCAGTCGGGGTTGGCGCCGGACTTGCGAACTACTTCGCCCCAGCGCTTGAGCTCGGAATCGATCAGCCTGTTGAAGTCGGTCGGGGTCCCACCCATCGCCTCGATGGCCAGATCGGCCAGGCGCGCCTGGGTGGCCGGCAGCGCCAGCAGCTTGTTGGTCTCGGCGTTGACCTTGTCGATCACCGCCTTCGGGGTGCCGCGCGGGGTGACCAGGCCGAACCACGCATAGGCGAGGTAGCCCGGCAGGCCGGCCTCTTCGACCGTCGGCACGTCGGGCAGGATGCTGGTGCGCTTCGGCGTACCCATGGCCAGCGCGCGCAGCTTGCCGGACTTGATCAGCGGCACGTAGGGCGGCAGGTTGTCGATCGCGATCGTGATGCCGCTGGATGTCATCAGGTCGGACACCACCATCGCACTGCCCTTGAACGCGGCGAAGGTGAGATCGACGCCGGCCATGGTCTTGAACAGTTCGCCCGACAGGTGCCCGGTGGTGCCGATGCCGGGCGCGCCGAACACCAGCTTGCCCGGATTGGCCCGGGCCGCGGCAATGAACTCCTTCAGGGTCTTCTGCGGCGCGCTGGCGTTGACCACGAAGGCGTTCGGCGTCTGGCCGACCGCGACGACCGCCTCGAAATTCTTCGGGCTCCAGGACAGCTTGCGGTACAGCGTCGGGTTGATGCCCGAGACACCGGCGGTGGTCATCATCATCGTGTAGCCGTCCGGGTTGGCACGCGCCGCCAGTTCGGCGCCGATATTGCCCCCGGCACCGGGCCGGTTGTCGATCACGAAGGTCTGGCCCCAGCGGTCGCCGAGGTGCTGGGCGACCACCCGGGCGAGAATGTCGGTGGTACCGGCTGGCGGAAAGCCGACGATGAAACGGACCGCTCGATTGGGAAAGTCGGCCGCCGCGTCGCGGGCCTGCGCCTGCGCCGGTGTGCTCGATGGCGCAGACAGGGCGAAGAAGGCCAGAGAGGCCGCTGCGAGTCCGGCGTTACGATTGCGCGTCATGCGGTTTCTCCTCCGGGGCGTTATGCTCCCGCCTTGTGGTCTGGTGGGCTTCAGCCTGTTCCCGGCTGCGTCGGATTGTAACGGTGGCGAAACCCTTGCGGCTACGATGACCACTCCTGACGTATTCCGTGTGCTGGATTGCTGGCTCTGGCGGATCGACCCTTCGACGGAACGTGTCGTCACGATGGGCGGGAGCAACCCGTTCGGCACGGCACCCGCATCCTGGCGGACATTCCTTCGACGATGTGCGATCGATGACCGGCATGCCGTACTCCTGGCAGTGCGCTTGCTCAGGTCGTCGGAGGCGGACGGCACGCTGCGCGTGGAGAACCTCGCGATGCAGGCCGCTGGCGGGTACGGCCACCACGTCGACCTGCTGATCGGCCGGCAGCGAAATGGCGCTGGCGCGCCGGAATGGTCAGGCATGGTGTCGAGGCGGTGGCCGACCGCCCGCCGACCCGCGTCGGCGGTGGAACCGTCAGCGACCTCCGTGGCCGGGGAACTCGACGCCGCCGGCCTGGGCTGGTGGTCGATGGAGAACGCGGAAGACGGCCTGTCCCTGTCGCGTACTGCGGCACGCCTGATGGGTTTCGGCGACAGCGCATGCAAGGTACCGCTCGGCGCCTGGCTTGCCGCCGCACCGCCGCAGGAGTGTCCGCGACTGATGCGACAGATGGAACGCATCCTCGACGGCAAGACCGACCGCTTCGAACTCGACCTGCATGGCCTCGATCCGGCACGACCGCAGGCGGGGCTCAGGCTGACCGCGTTTCGCGCGCGCGCGCGCGGCAACGGACTGGTCGGCGTGATCGAGGCGCTCTCCGGCATCGCGGTGCATCCGCTCCAGCGGCCTTCGCCCACGGGTCCGGCCGGCGCGCCCTCCCGCACCGGGACGCAACCGTCGACCGATACAGGGCTCGACCGCGACTCGCTGGTGCGCGAGATACACCACCGGATCAAGAACCATCTTCAGGGGATGACCGGCCTGATCGAGCGCTACCGGAACGACTATCCGGCCCTGGGCGAAGCGCTGGATGCCATCGGCGGCCAGTTGCACTCGATCGGCACCGTCTACGGCCTGCTCGCCCGGTCCGGCCGCAGCGACCTGGCGCTCGACGAGATCGCGCAGGCGGTGACCGACGGCCTCTCCGGCATCGCGGTCAACGGCGTGCAGACCCGCTTCCCCGACGGCATGGGCTGCTGGCGGATCGCCGAGCAGCATTGCGTGGCCATCGCCCTGGTGGTGAACGAACTGCTGATGAACGCCATCAAGCACGGGGGATCACGCCCCGGGATGCCTCCGGTGGCCGCCGAGTGCGAACTCGTCCCGCAGGGCTGTACGCTGCGCATCCGCAACGACGGCACCCTCCCGCCCGGGTTCGACTTCGATGCCGGCACGGGCGCGCGCACGGGGCTGCAACTGGTGCGCGCGATGCTCCCGGGCCGCGGAGCGAAACTGTCCATCTGCGCGGTGGAGGGCAAGGTGGAGGTGTCGCTGCTGCTCGAGCCGCCCGTCCTGTCTGCGGCACCCGAGCCGAAGGGCACGATGTCTCATCCGGAAGAAACGCGTATTCCACTTTGAGAAGGTAGAATGACGTGGAAGACAGCCCGATTCGACCAGCGAGCTACAGTCAGCCCCCATGACAGCGCCCACCGAGACCGACGCGGCAGACGATCTTGCGCCGAAGACGGTGATGATCGTCGATGACGATCCGCTGATACTTACCACCATGCGCGACGGTCTGCAGCGCGCGGGTTACGCCGTATGGGCAGCCGCCTCCGCCGAGGAAGCACTCGAACTCACGCACGAAGCGATGCCTGACGCCGCGCTGGTCGACATGCGGATGCCGGGCATGAGCGGGCTCGAACTGGCCGAGGCCCTGCTCGACCGCGCCCCTCTGGCGATCGTCTTCCTGTCCGCCTACGACGACCTCGAACTGGTGCGCGAAGCGGCCACCCAGGGCGCCTATGGCTACCTCGTGAAGCCCGCACTGATCCGCCACATCGTCCCGGCCATCGAATCCGCGATGGTGCGCGCCCGCGATGTCGCCCAGATCGAGGACGAACAGGAGCGGTTGCGCGGCGCGCTCGAAGGGCAACAGGAAATCAGCGTCGCAGTGGGCATCATGATGGAGCGACAGCGCCTTTCTCGCAATGCGGCATTCAACTACCTGCGCAGCGAGGCGCGCAGCGGACGCCGCAAGCTGCGCGATGTCGCCAACGAATACATTGCGGCCGAAGAACGGCTGAACCGCGCCGACGACTGACCGCCAGGAGCGGTTGCCGGGCAATCCCCCGGCCAGGTCGTCCGGCTGCGTTCGCCCAGGCCGGCGATCGCCTGCGGTCGGCCTAAAGGAATCGCCGCCAGCGCCGTTACCCGGATTGTCGCTACAAGGCGAGCCAAGTCATCCAGGGTCGGGCCGACACCGCCGGCCGCCGGAGTTCCGCGCCATGCAGGCGCCACCCGAAAACCTGTTCGAGGAACTGTTCGATGGCTGAGTCCCTGCCTTCGACCCAATCGTCGATTGCCGCGCGCATGGCAATTGCAGTGGGTACCTGCAGCGCCGGAGCGGCATCAGCCGCGGCTGCCTGGGGCGCCTGGCCGGCGCTCGCGGCCGCCGGCGGGGCGGCGCTCGGCTGTGCCGCCGGCATCCTGGCTGCCCTTTACTGGCTGGAACACCCCGATGCCGCCCGTCTCGCGCTCGCCCGCGGCGCCGAGGCCGAGGCGGCGCTGGCGACCGCTCGGCTGCTGGAAGAACAGGGCAAGGCGATCGATGCCGCCTGCGCGGCTGCGCCGATCCTGGCCCGCCACGTCACCACCGCACGCGACCAGACCCGGGAGGCGACCGAGTCGCTGACCGGCAGCCTGCTGGCGCTGGTCGAGCGGCTGAACGCCAGGGGCGCGGGCGATGACGAGGGCGAGGCGACCGCGGCGATCCACGACTCCGAGGGCACCCTGCGCCCGGTCGTCGGAACACTCGAGGCGTTCGTCGACTCGCGCGATGCGCTGGTCGGCGAGGTCGCCACGCTCGCGGCCTTCTCGAGCGAACTGAAGTCGCTCGCGGCCGATGTTGCCGACATCGCCAGTCAGACGAACCTGCTGGCACTGAACGCGGCGATCGAGGCGGCACGCGCCGGCGAGCAAGGGCGCGGCTTCGCCGTGGTCGCCGACCAGGTGCGGAAACTGTCCACACAGTCCGGCGAGACTGGCAAGCGGATCACCGCGAAGCTGGACACCGTCAGCGCCCGGATGATCGCGCTGCTCGAATCCGCGCGGCAGAACGCCGAGGCCGACCGGCAGTCGGTGACCGAGACGCGTGCATCGATCGAGTCGGTGCTGGGCAGGCTGTCGCAGGCGGTCGGCAGTCTCACCCAGAGTTCGTCGCAACTGCGTGGCGACCGCACCGAAATCGGCAAGCGTATCTCGGAGCTGCTGGTGGGCTTCCAGTTCCAGGACCGCACGAACCAGATGCTCACCAAAGTGACACGGGACCTCGATGAACTGACCGGCGCGATCGCGCCGGGTGCCAGCCGCCCGATCGATCCGGTGCGCTGGGTGGAGTCGATGCGTGCCGGCTATGCAATGAGCGAGCAGCACGCGAACCACGACGCGGCGACCGGCAGCGGCGCCGGCGGGCGGGCCGCCGCCGGCAGCAGCCTCACCATTTTCTGATGGCCACGGATACCCGCTGACACGCTGCGGAGTGCCTGAATGCACCGGTTCAGGTCGCGGCAGCGTACCCTCGGGCGAAAGTCGAGGAAGCTCGGATGCCGAAGAACAGCGGACAGGATCGGGTAGTACACATCGATCGCGGTGCCAGGCGCGAGGCAGGCGAGAGGCCAGCCGGACGGTCCGCCCTGGCCGCGGACGCCTCCACCGCCCGGCTGGACGCACTCTACGCGCTCGCTCCCGCCGCGCTGATGGAACTGGATCCGGTAACCCTGCGCATCCTGCGCGCCAACAGCCGGCTGCGCGAGATCGTCGACCTTCCGCCCGAAGACCCGACTGGCTGCACGCTCTTCGACCTGCTGCCTCTGCAGGACCACGCTCAGTTGTACCGCGCCGCAGCGGCCTTCGCCGAGGGCTCGGATGCCACCGTCACCTTCCCTGTGGCCCTGGGCTTCGATGTCGCCCCGGGCGGCGGAGAGGGCAAGCCGCGCACTGGCGTTTCGCTGTCGCTGCGGCCCGTCCGCACCGGGCCGGCCAGCCTGGTATCCATCCTCGCGGCAGCCTCGCCTGCAAGCTCGACCGGGATCGACGGCGAAAACCTCGCGCGCGCCTGCGAATCCGCATCGATAGCGGTCGCCGAGCGGGACCTGGCCTCGGGCCGGTTGACCCGGGTGAACGCATCGTTCTGCCGGCTCGTGGGCTATTCCGAAGCGCAGCTGCTGACGATGACGATCGAGGACCTGACCCCCCCGGAGGAACTGGACACGATCCGCCGTCGCCTGGCACCCCTCGCCTCCGGCTCGGTGACCGAGTACACCGCGATGAAGGCGCTGCTCTGCTCCAACGGCAGCCGCTGCTGGGTCCTCGGCAGCATCTCGCGCCTGCCCGGCTCGGGCGGCACGCCGGACCACCTGATCACCGTCTACATCAACGTAAACGAGGTCGTTTCCGCACGGACGGCGCTGATGCTGAGCGAGACGCGCTACCGCACGCTCGTCGACACCATGCCGGACGCCGTCAGCATCGTGGACCGGGAGGGCAACATCACGTTCGTGAACCGCGCGATGGTGTCGCTGCTGGGATTCCCTGCCCGCCACTGGATCGAGGGCGGCGAGTCGGCAATCTCCAGGAGGCTTGACGCCACAGGGGTGGAGCAGCAGCGTCAGTTCTGGGCATACCTCGAGTCGCATGGCGAGTTCGATACGCGGCCAGGAGAACGGAGCTGGATGCGGCGCGACGGGCGCACGGTCAGCGTGGAACAGCGCGCGGCCAGCCTGCGCAACGATCGCGGCGAGGTCATCGGCGCGCTGTTCGTGCTGCGCGACGTGACCGAGGACAGACGGTCCAGGCTGGAGCGCGAGCGGGTGGCGGCGATTGTCGAAGCATCCGAGGACGCGATCTTCAGCGTCTCGCGCACGCATGTGGTCGAAAGCTGGAACAGCGGCTGCGTGCGGCTGTTCGACCTGCAGCCATGGCTGGCCGTGCTGCGACCACTGGAAGGCCTGTTCCCGGCGCCCCTCGGTGGCCTGCTCGGGCAGATGATCGACCAGGCCGCTGCCGGCCATCCGGTACGCAATGCCGAATGGCCGGGTTTCGCCGAGGGCCGGGCCCGCTGGGTCGTCTCGATGCGCGCGGTACGCGCGCGCGACGGCGGTACCAGTTCGGTCTCGGTGATCGTGCGCGACATCTCTGCTGAAATCGCCGCGACGCAGGCGCTCGACGACGAGCGCCGCTTCATCCGGACCGTGCTCGATACGATGCCGATCGCAATCTCGGTGCGCGATGCGCACGGCCGTGTACTGCTCGCCAACCACCGGTTCGACGCGCTTTTCGCGAAGGATGGCGGATCGACGGTCGGTACCGGCTACGAAGAACGGGTGCGCGTCCCCGCCGAGGCCGACCTGCTGATGCGCATGGACGCCGATGTGCTGCGCAACGGGCTTCCGGTCACCTATGAACGCAGGGTACGGGTCGATGGGGTTGGCGATGTAGACCTGCATACCGTCAAGGTGCCACTGCGCCAGGCCGGGGAGACGCGGATCCTTACCGCGTCGGTCGACGTATCCGACCGCATCCGCGCACAGGACGACCTGCGGCGTGAACGTGCGTTCATGCGCACGGTGATCGACACCGACCCGACGCTGATCACCGTGAAGGATGCACACGGGCGCTTCCTGCTCGCCAACCGCGCGGCCGCAGAGGCACTGGGCTGCACGGTCGAGGCACTCGAAGGCTACCGCCTCTCCGAGGTGCGACCCGGCGCGCGCCTCGATGCAGACATCGCGCGCCACGACGCAGAGGTCCTGCGGCTGAAGCAGCCGGTCACGCGCGAAGAATGCCAACGCGTTGCCGACGGCAGCGAGCGCTGGTTCAGCAGCACCCGCCTGCCGCTGGCCGGTGCCGATGGCGAACCGGTGGTGCTGGGCGTATCGACCGACATCACCGAGATGCGGCTGCAGGCGCGCCGGATCCACGAACTGAAGAATTTCGATTCGCTGACCGGCCTTCCCAACCGCATGCTGATCGAAGACCGCCTGCAGATGGCACTGACCACGGCGGAACGCGACCGCAGCCGCGTTGCCGTGATTTTCGTGGACCTCGACCATTTCAAGACCGTCAACGATTCCCTCGGGCACCCGGCCGGCGACCGCCTGCTGGTGGAGGTCGCGAAACGCATCCGCGCGGTGCTGCGCGACTCCGACTCCGTCGGCCGCCTCGGTGGCGACGAGTTCCTGCTGGTCCTGCCGCAGGTCGACGGACCGGAGGGAGCGGCACTGGTCGCGGGCAAGCTGCTGGCAGTGCTGGAAGAAGCCTTCGATATCCTGGGTCATTCGCTGACCGTCAACGCAAGCCTCGGCATCGCCTTCTACCCGGAGGATGGCGTGACGCCGCACCTGCTCGTGCAGAACGCCGATACGGCGATGTACCACGCGAAAGAACAGGGCCGCAGCTGCTACCGCTTCTTCACCAGCGAGCTCAATGCCCGCGCAGCCCGCTCACTGGCGATCGAGCACGGCATACGACGGGGCCTGCGCGACGGGGAATTCGAACTCTGGTACCAGCCGGTCTACGCGCTGGCCGACGGCAGCGTCGCCGGCATGGAAGCGCTGATCCGCTGGCGCCGTTCGAGCGGCGAGTTCCTGATGCCGGGCGACTTCATCGGCGTGGCGGAAGAGCGCGGCCTCATCAGCCACCTCGGGCGCTGGGTACTGGAGGCCGCGTGTACGTTCGCCGCCGCACGCAGCCGCGCGGGCCTGCCCGCGATACCGATCGCGATCAACCTGTCGCCGATACAGCTGCGCCAGCAGGGGCTTGCCGCGATGATCGAGGACACCCTGCGCGCGACCGGGGTAGACCCGTCGCTGCTCGAACTGGAATTGACCGAGAGCTCGATCATGCATGACATGAATGCAGCCATCGACGTGCTGCGGCAGATCCGTACGCTGGGCGTGCGCATCGCCGTCGACGATTTCGGTACCGGACATTCGAGCCTGGCCTGGCTGCGCCAGCTGCCGATCGACAAGCTGAAGATCGACCGCGCCTTCGTCGCGAACGTGCCGACGAACGAGGTCGACACGGTGATCTTCCGGACGATCGTGGCCATGGCGGGCGCGCTGGGCATCCGCACGGTCGCCGAGGGAGTCGAGACGCGCGAGCAGCTCGACCGCGTGCGTGCGCTCGGCTGCGATCTCGTGCAGGGTTACCTGCTGGCGAAGCCCACGCCCGAAGGCGACATCGTGCGTGCCGCCGGCACGCTGGTCGATCTGTCCCCGAAGCCTGCGCCGTCTGCAGGATAGCCGGGCGCTTCCGGCGATACACTACCGCCCGAAGCCTCACCCGACGGATTGCCATGACCTCCACGAACCACCCGCCGCGTACCGGCGGCCAGATCCTCGCCGACCAGTTGCGCATCCATGGGGTCGACCTCGCGTTCGGCGTCCCCGGCGAGAGCTATCTCGCCCTGCTCGACGCGATGCACGACCACCGCGAGGCAATGCGTTTCGTGATCTGCCGACAGGAAGGCGGTGCGGCGAACATGGCCGACGCCTATGGCAAGCTGACCGGCCGGCCGGGCATCTGCATGGTCACGCGCGGCCCGGGGGCGACCAACGCATCGATCGGCGTGCACACTGCCTTCCAGGATTCGACGCCGATGATCCTGTTCATCGGACAGGTGGCGCGCGACTACATCGACCGCGAGTCGTTCCAGGAAATCGACTACCGCCGCTTCTACGGGCCTTTCATGAGCAAATGGACCGCGCAGGTCGATTCGGCCGCGCGCCTGCCCGAGTATGTCAGCCGTGCCTTCCACGTCGCCACGTCGGGCCGACCGGGCCCGGTCGTACTCGCACTGCCCGAAGACATGCTGACCGAGACGGCCTGCGTGGCCGATGCATCGCCCTATCGGCGCGTGCAGGCCAGCCCGGCGGCGGCAGATCTGCAGACGCTGCATGCACGGCTCGCAGCGGCGAAGCGCCCGTTCCTGATGATCGGGGGCAGCGGCTGGACCACCCAGGCCGTCGAGGACATCGCGGCGTTCGCCCAGGCCAACCGCCTGCCGGTCGGCTGCTCGTTCCGCTGCCAGGACCTGATGGACAACCGGTCGCCGAACTATGCGGGCGATGTCGGTGTCGGCATCAATCCGGTGCTCGCCGAGCGCATCCGCAGCGCCGACCTGCTGCTGGTGGTCGGACCCCGACTGGGCGAGATGGCGACCCAGGGCTACACGCTGCTCGATGTGCCCCGGATGAAGCCCGCCCTGGTGCACGTGCATGCCGGCGCCGAGGAACTCGGACGCGTTTATCAGGGCGACCAGCTGATCAATGCCGGCATGCCGGAGATGGCCGCCGCTCTGCGCGCACTGCCGCCGGTACCGGACGAAGTGGTGGCCGGGTGGAGCGACTGGACGGCCAGCGCCCACGCCGATTACCTGAAAACGCTGGAACCGGTAGCGCCGCCGGGGGACGTGAACCTGTCGATCGTGCTGCGCCAGCTCCGGCAGCGCCTGCCCGACGATGCGATCGTGACCAACGGTGCCGGCAACTATGCGGCCTGGCTGCATCGCTTCTTCGACTATCGCAGCTACCGCACGCAGCTTGCACCCACCAGCGGCGCGATGGGCTACGGCGTACCCTCCGCCGTGGCCGCCGCACTGGTCCATCCCGGCCGGGTGGTAGTGTCCTGGAACGGCGACGGCTGCTTCATGATGAACGGCCAGGAGATGGCCACCGCGGCACAGTTCGGTGCGAAGGTCGTGTTCTGCGTGGTCAACAACGGCATGTTCGGCACCATCCGGATGCACCAGGAACGCGAGTACCCGGCGCGGGTCTCCGGCACCGAACTGAAGAACCCCGACTTCGTCGCGCTCGGCCGTGCCTACGGCGCACATGCCGAACTCGTCACACGCACCGACGAGTTCGCGGCGGCACTCGAGCGCTGCCTCGCGCACGACGGCCCGTCGCTGATCGAGATCCGTACCGACCCCGAGGCGATCACCCCGCGCACCACCCTGACCGCGCTGCGTAACGCGAAACGCTGATGCACGTCCTGCGCCTGCCGGGGTCGAGACCGGGGCGGGCATGATGCCGGAGCCGGCGACGCTGGCTGTATGCCTGGTCGCGATCTTCGCGATCGCGTTCATGAAGGGCGCGTTCGGCGGCGGCCTGGCGGCACTGGGCATCCCCCTGATGTCGCTGGTGCTCGACCCGATCTCGGCTGGCGCGTTGATGGCGCCGCTGTTCATCGTGATGGACGTGGTCGCCTTCCGCTACTGGAAGCCGGCCACCTGGTCGCGCCGGGACCTCGCCTGGCTGGTGCCGCCGATGGTCGTGGGTATCGGGGTCGGCTGGTGGTTCATGAGCCTGATGAACCCGTACTGGGTGGCCGTCGTGGTCGCGCTGGTCACGCTCGGCTTCGCGGCACAGTGGTTCGCCGGGGGCAGCCGCATCGTCGTGCGACCACGCTCGAAGTGGCGGGCGCTGCTGGCCGGTGGCACCTCGGGCATCACCACGATGGTGGCACACAGCGGAGGCCCCCCGGTGGCCGTGTACCTGCTTTCGATCGGCCTGTCCAAGTCGGTGTACGCCGGCACGACCAGCATGTACTTCACCGTCGCCAACGCGGTGAAGGCCGGTCCCTGGCTGCTGCTAGGCCAGCCGGACGCGAAGCTCTGGATCCTGATCGCGGCCTGCACCAGCGTGGTGCCCGCGGGCGTGTGGGTCGGCTGGCGCCTGCACCAGCGGCTCGACCAGCGACAGCTCTATTCGCTCTGCTACGTGCTGCTGGTCCTGACCTCGCTCAAGCTGCTGTGGGACGGCATCCGCGGCCTGTCCGGCTGAGGACGAAGGCTGGCACCAGCGGCGGCGAACACGTTTCGTGCGGCCGTCCGGCCGAAGCGGGATAATCCGCAGACCTCGATACGGAATGCGGAGCAGCCATGCGGCGTGTCACCTTCACCCAGTACCTCGTCGAACAGGAACGCAAGCGCAGGACGGTCCCTGCAGAGCTGCGGCTTCTGCTGGAAGTGATCGCCCGCGCGTGCAAGGCGATCAGCCATGCGGTGGGCAAGGGTGAACTGGCCGATGTGCTCGGTGCCGCCGGCACCGACAACGTGCAGGGCGAGGCTCAGAAGAAGCTCGACGTCATCTCCAACGAGGTGCTGGTCGAGGCCAATTCATGGGGCGGCAGCCTGGCCGCCATGGCCTCCGAGGAGATGGAAGAACCGTACCAGATCCCGAACGAGTACCCCAAGGGCCGCTACCTGCTGCTGTTCGATCCGCTCGACGGCTCGTCCAACATCGACGTCAACGTCTCGATCGGTACCATCTTCTCCATCCTCGAGTGCCCGCCCGATGTGACCGACCCGGACGAGTCCAGCTTCCTGCAGCCCGGCGCGAAGCAGGTCGCCGCCGGCTTCGCCGTGTACGGCCCGTCGACCGTGATGGTGCTCACGGTCGGCCACGGCACGGTCGGCTTCACCCTCGACCGCGAGGTAGGCACCTGGGTACTCACCCAGCCACGCATCGAGATCCCGGTGTCCACCAAGGAATTCGCGATCAACATGTCGAACGCGCGAAACTGGCCGGCACCGATCAAGCGCTACATCGACGAGTGCGTCGCCGGCAAGGACGGGCCGCGCGACAAGGATTTCAACATGCGCTGGGTCGCGTCGATGGTGGCCGATGTCTATCGCATCCTGACCCGCGGCGGCATCTTCATGTATCCCGCCGACACACGGCACAAGGAAGGCCGCCTGCGGTTGCTGTACGAAGCCAACCCGATGGCCTTCATCGTCGAGCAGGCGGGCGGCGCAGCCAGCACCGGCACCCAGCGCATCATGGACGTGCAGCCCGCCAGGCTGCACCAGCGCATCGGCGTCGTGCTCGGTTCCACGGAAGAGGTGGAGCGGGTCGAGCGCTACTTCGCGGAAGCCGGTTGAGCGCACCGGTACAGGGGGCGCAGCAGCCTGGCCCGGAAGCGGGTACGGGTACGGGTACGGGTGCGAACGCGCCAGGCGATGCGCCCGCCGGTGCGCGGACACGACCCGCGTGTCCAGGCGCTGGCCCTTGCCGCGCTGGGCGTCGTCTTCGGCGACATCGGTACCAGCCCGCTGTATGCGATGAAGGAAGTGTTCTCGGAGGCCTACGCGGTCACCGCGACACACGACCATGTGCTGGGCGCGGTGTCGCTGGTGCTCTGGTCGCTGATGCTGGTGGTGTCGGTGAAGTACGTGATGTTCATCATGCACGCCGACAACCGCGGCGAGGGCGGCATCATGGCGCTCATCGCACTGGTGCTGCGCGAGCGGGTGTTCCTGCTCACGGTGGTCATCGCCGACGTGCCCTATGTCGCCCACGACCAGCGCATCGCCGTCGAACCGCTGGGCAACGGCTTCTACCGCGTGCTGATCCACTTCGGCTTCCGGGACATCCCGGACGTGCCGGCCGCCATGGCGCGCCTGCCCGCCGTGGGCCATCCGTTCGAGATGATGGCGACTTCTTTCTTCCTGTCGCGCGAGACCGTGGTGCCGACAGTCAGGGCCGGCATGGCGCTCTGGCGGGAGCGTCTGTTCGCGACCATGGCCCGCAATGCCGGCAGTGCTGCAGCCTACTTCCGGCTGCCGCCGAACCGCGTGATCGAGCTGGGCACGCAGGTCGAGATCTGACGGCTCAGCGTACGCTGCCTCCGCGCAGGCGCTGCGCCGTGGTCGACGGCAACTCGCCGAACATCTGCCGGTAGTCGGCGGCGAACTGGCCGAGGTGCCAGAAGCCCCAGTCGAGCGCTGCATCGGTGACGGCAGAGCCGCCCAGCAGCGCCCGGCGTGCACCGTTGAAGCGCAGTGCGCGCAGGTATGCGATCGGGCTCAGTCCGAGGACGTCCTGGAAGCAATACTGCAGCGTGCGCCGGCTGACCTCGAGCGCGGCGCACAGGCGGGCGACGTTCATCGGCTCGTGGGGCGCTGCATCGATCAGTTCACGCGCGCGGGCAACGAGGGACCAGCGGGCACGCAACTGCATCGGCATGGCGGCTGGCGGACCGGCGCCCTCGAGCAGGTCGCACACCTCCGCGACGATCGCGTCTTTCAGCGCAGCACATGCATGGCGGTTCTCCACGAGCTCCGGCGTGGACGAGAAAGCCTCGACCACGCCGCACACCAGACGGCGCATCGACTCCAGTGCATGCGGGTGGGCGGCACGTACATGGGCGCGGTCGCCCAGGC
Source organism: Rhodocyclaceae bacterium (assembly GCA_020248265.1). NCBI lineage: Bacteria > Pseudomonadati > Pseudomonadota > Betaproteobacteria > Rhodocyclales > Rhodocyclaceae > Rhodocyclaceae bacterium. The sequence continues at coordinate 145,114 of JADCHX010000021.1, read as the reverse complement.
GCTCGAGCAGGTCGGCGCGGGAAGGGATCGCGCCTGGCGCGGACATGAACTCCGGCGAAAACGCGACACCGGCCACCTGATGGTCGGCGGGCGAACAGAACTCGAAGCCGTCGCGGCCCGAATACAGGTAGGCCTGGTCGAGCGTGCAGGCGCTGCCGCAGAACCGCGCAGCGCCGTCGAGCCGCAACGGTACCGCCACGGCCAGCGAGCCATGTGCGAGGTGCCCCCGCTGCAGCAGCGCGCGGTTCGCCGATTCGATGAACACATAGATGGCGTCGAATGTGACTGCACGGACGGTCCCTTCGAAAGCCCCGCGCGACAGTTGCCAGTAGGCCTGGTTCCATCCGGGCAGGACGGCGGCCTGTTCCTGTGCGTCTGCGCAATGGAAAGCGGCGACGGGCGCTTTCACGCATTGCACGTGCTGGGACATCGGTGCCTCCAGAGGAACGGTCGGGGAGCGAGCGGAAACGTTCGGCAAGGCGGGCACAACGGCGCGAACGATGGTGAGCGACGTAATCGTAGTACTCGTTTGTTGCCGGAATTCGATGCTGCGGATGTCGGTGGCGGTTGCCGAATTCCGATAGCGACCGCCCGGGCCATCGCCTACTTTCTGGCCTCCGCCTGTACACCGTGCGGCCTGACCGATTTGCGACCGGCCGCGCGAGGCGTCGCCCTTCCCCTTACCGTCCGGCGCGAGCGCTCGCCGGGCAGATGTCGAATCCCCTGAACCGGAGACAGTCCATGAGCTACAGTCTGGTGTCGCTCGTCCGTCCGATGGCCATTGCATGCACCCTCGGGGTGTCGGCGATGATCGTCGCCCCGGATGCCGCCGCAGCACAGGCCTTCCCTGCAACACTGGTCGGGCAGGCCATCCTGCCGGCCGCGTCGTTCACCAAGCCACCGGCCGACGCCCCGGCCTCGATGGCAGTATCCGGGCGCTACACCCATCCCGACACCCGCCGACGCGACCAGATCGGCTCGATTCCGGGCATCTCGTTCCTGTCCGATCCCAAGGCACCCCGCTTCACCGGCGTAGACACGCCGTTCAAGGGCCAGCCGATCCAGGGCTTCTCCGGCATCAAGTGGATGAAGGACGGCACCGCCTGGGTCACCGGCGACAATGGCTTCGGCACGCGCGCCAACTCACCCGACGCGATGTTGATGTTCTACCACGTACGCTTCGACTGGAAGACCCACCAGATCGTCATCCTGCGCACGGTCTTCCTGCACGACCCGGACGGCGTCCTGCCGTTCAATATCGTCAACTCGGCGAGCAAGACCCGCTACCTGACCGGGGCCGATCTCGACATCGAGTCGATCCAGATCATCGGCGACAACTTCTGGTTCGGAGACGAGCTCGGCCCGTACCTGATCCGCACCGACCGCAACGGCAAGGTAACCGGGATGTTCGAGACGGTGATCGACGGCCGTGTCGTGCGCTCGCCCGACCACTTCGCCGTGACCACGCCGAACGTGCCCGGCCAGTTCAACACCGTCGTACGCCGCTCGCGCGGCTTCGAGGGCATGGCAGCCTCGCCAGATGGACGTTTCCTCTACCCGCTGCTGGAAGGCCCGATCTGGAACGAGGCCACCAAGGGCTGGGAGATGGCCGACGGCCGCGAGGCGCTGCGCATCCTCGAATTCGACGTGCAGAAGGCGGCCTACACCGGTCGCTCCTGGCGATACCAGCTCGAAGTCAACGGCCACAACATCGGCGACTTCAACATGATCGACGGCACTACCGCGCTGATCATCGAGCGGGACAACCGGGAAGGCATCACTGAACTGGCCTGCAACGGCCCGGCACGCGCCGACTGCTACAACGCACCGGCCCAGTTCAAGCGGGTCTACAAGATCGACCTTGGCGGCACTGCACCCGATGGCATCGTACGCAAGATCGGCTATATCGACCTGCTGAACATCGCCGATCCGGACAAGCGCGCAAGGCAGGGCACGATCGCCGGCCGGTTCACGATGCCGTTCTGGTGTATCGAGAACGTCGACATCGTCGATGCGGACCACATCATCGTCGGCAACGACAACAACCTGACCGTGGGTGCCGGCCGCGAGCCCGGCAAGCACGAGGACAACGAGTTCGTGCTGCTGCGCGTGAGCGATTTCCTGCGGGCTCTCTGAGCCCATCACGTTCCAGGAAGTAGAGGCATGGGCAAGGGCGACTTCGGTCGCCCTTTCTTCATTCCGACGCGGTGGGACCCCCTACCCGCGACCTTCGAATCGCAGTAGATTGCAGGCTTGCGCGCCGCGCGACCGCGTTCGACCTCGAACCGCGACCATTCTCTGGGGGGAGAAAACAGCATGAGCATGATGACCGACGAAGACCTGGCACGACTGGCACCAGCCGAATCCTCGCTGTTCGCCTCGCCGATACCCGTGCAGTCCGTGTCCTCCGACGAGTTCATGCCGGCACCGCAGACCGAGCGCCAGCGCGAGTTCGAGGCCCGCGTGAAGGCGATCGGATCGGAGCTCGCCGAGCATCAGGGACTGAGCAGGCGCGCGTTCTTCAAGACCTCGGCCGGGATGGCCGCGGCGTTCGTGGCGATGAACGAGACCTTCGGGCCGCTGTACATGGTGAGCCGCGCCGAAGCGGCCACGCCCGAGATGGCCAATGCCCGCTCGGCGGCACTGAAGGGTCAGTTCATCATGGACATGCACACGCACTTCCTGCGCGACGACACGCGACTGGAAGGTTTCGTGCGCTCGCGCGAGGCAGTCGGCAAGGCCGGCTGGAACCCGGCGCTCGCAGGCAAGCCGCAGAGCCTGGAAGACCTGAAGTTCGCGAATTACTTCAAGGAGATCTACCTCGACAGCGACACCAAGGTCGCGTTGATCTCCGGCTCGGGTTCCGAGGACCCGCGCGACTGGTTCCTCACCAACGAGATGAAGGCCGACGCGCGTGCAAACGTGAACAAGCAGAGCGGCACGAGGCGCATGTTCTCGCACGCGATCTTCATGCCGGGCATGCCGGGCTGGCTCGAAAAGGTCGACCGCGACCTCGAAGTGCTGAAGCCGGATTCGTTCAAGGGCTACACGGTTGGCGACAACACCAACAAGCACCTCGCACGCCACCCCTGGCACCTCGACGACGAGAAGCTGATGTATCCGTTCTACGAGAGGCTGGTCAAGGCGAGCAAGACCAACCCGAGCCTGGCCAACGTCTGCGTGCACAAGGGCCTGTTCCCGCCGTCGACCACCAAACAGTTCCCCGACCTGGTCAAGTACGCGGATGTGCGCGACGTCGGCAAGGCCGCGAAAGACTGGCCGCAGCTCAACTTCGTGATCTACCACTCCGGCTTCCGCTTCACCGGCGGCGCGCAGAACACCGGCTGGGAACAGTTCGAGAAGACCGGCCGCATCGACTGGGTGACCGATCTCGCCGAGATCCCGTCGAAGTACGGGGTGAACAACGTCTACGGCGACCTCGGGCAGATCTTCGCGCAGAGCACGGTCGCCGAGCCGCGACTGTGTGCCGCAATGCTGGGGCAACTGGTGAAGGGTCTGGGTGCCGACCGTATCGTCTGGGGCACCGACGCCGTGTGGACCGGCGCGCCACAGTGGCAGATCGAGGCGCTGCGCCGGCTCGAGATCCCGGAAGAGATGCAGACGAAGTACGGCTTCAAGCCGCTCGGCGCGCCCGACGGCCCGGTGAAGAATGCGATCTTCGCGGAGAACTCGGCACGCCTGTACCGGTTCACGCAGGGCATGCGTGCCGGGCTGGAGAACGACATCGTCGCCCGTGCGAAGCGCATCTACGACGAGCAGGGCGATGGGCGTACCAACCTCGCGTACGGCTACATGAACCCGGGCGCCTGACCGCCGCACGTGGAACCGGCCCTTGCCGGTTCCACTGAAGTTCATGCTGTGCCGGCCGCGACCCTCAGTAGCCGCGCGCTGGATCCACCGCATTGAGCGGGGCATCACCGCGCGCGATGCGGCGCAGGTTATCGACGATCTGCGTGGCCGCCGTGCGCGGGATCGCGATCGATGCAAGATGCGGCGTGATCAGCACCTGCGACAGGTCCCACAGCGGATGCGCCGGCGGCAGCGGCTCTTCCTGGAATACGTCGAGCGTCGCCTCGGCCAGGTGCCCGGAGCGAAGCGCCTGCACCAGCGCCTGTTCATCGACCGTGCGGCCACGTCCGGCGTTGACGAACTTCGCACCGCGCGGCAGTTGCGCGAACCGCTCGGCCGTCATCAGATGCTCTGTTTCGGGCGTCAGCGGCAGCAGCATCACGCAGATTTCGCTCTGCGCGAGGAAGGCCGGCAACGCCGCCATGCCGGCGAAGGTCTCCACGCCGGGCATGACCTTGGGCGAGCGCGACCAGCCGAGCACGCGGAAGCCCTGCCGGACGAACTCGGCGGCCGCGACCGAACCGAGTTGTCCCAGCCCCATCATGCCGACGGTGCACTCGCGCGTCTCGCGCGGATGCACGTAGGCCCAGCGGCGCTCGGCACGCGCGCGCTCGAAGGTACCGAACTCGCGGAAGTGGCGCAGCACGCAGGTCAGCAGGAACTGGCCCATCATCCTGCCCATCTCGGGGTCGGAGATCCGGGTGATCGGAATACCCGGCGGCAGCGTCGCGTCACCGACGATGTTGTCCACACCGGCGCCCAGGGTGATGATCAGCCTGAGGTTCGGAAACTGCCGGTAGAAGCCGGGTGGGGCCTTCCATGCAAGCACCGCCTCGACAGCTTCGAGCGGCCCGCAGTCGGGCCAGGTACGGAACGCCAGCGCAGGATCGGCGGCGCGCAAGGCCTCTCGCCAGTCATCGGCGTTATCGACCTGGCTGTAGAAGACCAGCGTCATGGCCAGACCTTCGACCGGTCGAGCCGGCACTGATCGGCACGCCGGCGCCCTGGCTGCGCGCCGAGGCATGGGGTGGACAGACGGTTCATCGTCCGGGAGCTTAGCGGGTCGCCACCGCACGGACAACAGGATCGCCCGGCGCCTGCCACGATCGCCGACCGGACCGGGACGGCCTGGTCGCCGCTAGTTGAACGCCTGCAGCCCCGTCATCGCACGGCCCAGCACCAGCGCATGGATGTCGCTGGTGCCTTCCAGCGTGTTGACCGTCTCGAGGTTCAGCAGGTGGCGGATCACGTGGTACTCGTCGCTGATGCCGTTGCCGCCATGCATGTCGCGCGCCATGCGTGCGATCTCGAGGGCCTTGCCGGTGGAATTGCGCTTGATGATCGACACCATCTCCGGCGCGGCACGGCCTTCGTCGCGCAGGCGCGACACACGCAGCACCGCCTGCAACCCGATCGCGATTTCGCACTGCATGTCGGCGAGCTTCTTCTGCACCAGCTGGTTCGCGGCCAGCGGCCGTCCGAACTGGATACGTTCCATCGTGTAGCGGCGCGCCGCATGCCAGCAGAACTCGGCCGCACCCAGCGCGCCCCAGGCGATGCCGAAGCGCGCGTTGTTGAGGCAGCCGAACGGCCCCTTCAGGCCGGTCGCCCCGGGCAGCAGCTGTTCGTCGGGCACGAACACCTGGTCCATCACGATCTCGCCGGTCGGGCTGGCGCGCACCGAGAACTTGCCTTCGATCTTCCGGGTGGAGAGCCCCTTCATCCCGCGCTCGAGGATGAAGCCGCGGATCGTGCCATCGCGCGGGCTTCCGTCACTTCCGGCACTGCCGTGCACCTTCGCCCAGACGATCATCAGGTCGGCGATCGGCGCATGGGTGATCCAGATCTTGCTGCCGGCGAGGAGCCAGCCGCCATCGACCTTCACCGCGCGCGTCTTCATGCTGCCAGGGTCGGAACCATGGTCCGGCTCGGTCAGGCCGAAGCAGCCGAGCCATTCGCCGGTCACCATGCGCGGCAGGTACTTCGCGCGCTGCGCGTCCGATCCGTAGGCATGGATCGGGAACATCGACAGCGTGCCCTGCGTGCCGCAGGCGGACCGGAAGGCGGTGTCGACTCGTTCGAGCTCGCGCATCGCCAGCCCGTAGGCCACGTAGCTGATGCCGGCACAGCCATGGCCGGTCAGCGTCGCCCCGAGCAGTCCGAGCTCGCCCATCTCGCGCATGATGTCGCGGTCGAAGGTCTCGTCGCGATTCATGCGCAGGATGCGCGGCATCAGGCGCTCCTGGGCATAGGCACGCGTCGCATCGCGGATCGCGCGTTCCTCGCCGCTCAACTGGTCGTCGATCAGGAACGGGTCGTCCCAGGCGAACTCACCCTGGAACTGGGTGGTCATGACCGCCCGGCCCTCCGTCCCCGCCCCGCCGCTCAGCCGTCGACGCGTTCCATCACTAGCGCCATGCCCTGGCCGACACCGATGCACAGGCTGACCAGCGCATAGCGGCCACCGGTACGCTGCAGCTGGCGTGCTGCAGTCAATGCGATCCGGGCACCGGACGCACCAAGCGGATGGCCGACGGCGATCGCGCCGCCATTCATGTTCACCCGCGAATCCTCGAACGAGGTACCGAGGCCCTTCAGGCAGGCGAGCACCTGTGCTGCGAAGGCTTCGTTGATCTCGATGACGTCCATGTCCTTCAGCGACAAGCCGGCGCGGGCGAGCGCCTTCTGCGACGAGGGCACAGGGCCGAAGCCCATGATGCGCGGCGGCACGCCGGCAGCGGCAGTCGCCAGGATGCGGGCGATCGGCTTCACGCCGGCCTTCTCGCCGATGGCGCGGCTGCCGATCAGCAGCGCAGCTGCGCCGTCGTTCACGCCAGAGGCGTTGCCGGCGGTGGTGACGCCGCCTTCGTTCAGCGGCTTCAACTTCTGCAGCGCCTCGATGGTGGTGTCGGCACGCGGATGCTCGTCCTCGCTCACCACCTTCGGGTCGCCCTTGCGCTGGGGGATGGTGACCGGCGCGATCTCGCCAGCGAAGAAACCGTCGGCCTTGGCAGCCGCGTACTTGCGCTGCGAGGCAAGTGCGAAGATGTCGGCGGCGGCGCGCGGTACGTCGTAATCGTGCGCCAGGTTGTCGGCGGTCTGCGGCATCGAATCGTCGCCGAACTGCTTCTCGACCTTCGGGTTAGGGAAGCGCGGGCCGATCGTCGAATCGAAGATGCGCATCTCGCGGCTGTAGGCCGACTCGGCCTTGGCCATCACGAACGGCGCACGGCTCATGCTCTCGACGCCACCGGCGATGAACAGGTCGCCCTCGCCCGCGGTGACCACCTGGGCCGCGTAGGCGACGGCGTTCAGTCCGCTCGCGCAGTTGCGCTGGAGCACAGTGCCGCCGACCTCGATCGGCAGGCCGGCGAGCAGTCCCGCGTGGCGTGCGACGCAGCGCGAATCTTCGCCGCCCTGGTTCGCGCAGCCGATGATGAGGTCCTCGAGCTGTTCGGGTTTGAAGCCGCTGCGTGCCATCAGTTCCTTCATCACGCCTGCGAGCAGGTCGTCCGGGCGTACGCCGGCCAGCGCACCGGCGTGGCGGCCGATGGGGGAACGCAGTCCGTCGTACAGATATGCGTCGAGCATGGTGATCTCCTTATTCGGGGGTGAGCAGCGACACGCCGAGCTTCGCCCGCCGGGTCATCCAGACGTTGGGACGGTAGCGCGGATCGCCGTAGATCCGGTACATGTTGGACAGCACCGCATGGATGCGCTCGACGCCGACGACATCGCCGAACTTGAGCGGCCCGTGCGGGTAATTGAGGCCGAGCGTGACCGCCTTGTCGATGTCAGCGGGCGACGCGGTCTTCATCTGCGCGATCGAGCAGCCGATGTTGCAGATCATCGCGACCACGCGCTGGGCGATGAAGCCGGGGCTGTCGCGCAGCACGGTGACCGGCGTGCCATCCGAGGCGAGCAGGCCGTGCGCCGCGGCGAGCATCGCCGGGTCGGTCAGCGGCGTACCCATGATCGTGCGCCGCTTCACCAGCGGGAACAGTGTGTCCACCGCCACGGTGCGCTTCGGGTCCAGCCCCTGCTCGACCGCGCAATGGGTTGCATCGGTACCGTACGGCGTGACCAGGATCAGCGCGCCAGCGCTCGGTGCATCGCCACGCTCGACGCTGGCACCCAGCTTCGACAGCAGCGCGGCAAGCGCTTCATGGCCATGGGGCTCGGCGCGGCTCACCCAGACGCTCGCCGGGCTCGCATCCGGGGCCGGCGACTCGGGTGCCACCAACGGCTTCATCTCGGCATCGTACTCATAGAAGCCACGCTTCGTCTTGCGGCCGAGCACGCCAGCCTCGTAGCGAGCGCGCATCAGCATCACCGGCCGGTAGCGCGGCTCGTCGTAGAACTGCTGGTAGATCGCCTCCGACGCCGGGTGCGTGACATCGAGCCCGGTCAGCTCCATCAGCTCGAACGGGCCCATGCGGAAGCCGCCGACGTCGCGCATCACGCGGTCGATATCGAGGATGCCCGCGAGGCTCTCCTGCAGCATGTGCGCCGACTCGATGGTGAAGCCGCGGCCGACCTGGTTGACGATGAAGCCCGGCACGTCGACGCAGCGCACCGGCTCGCGCGTCATGCGCTTGCCGATCGACATCAGCGCATCGCCGACCCAGGGCGCGCTCTGCACGCCATCGATCACCTCGACCAGCTTCATCAGCGGCACGGGATTGAAGAAGTGGAAGCCGGCGAAACGGTGCGCCGTCTTGAGCTTCGCGGAAATGGTGGTCACCGACAGCGACGACGTGTTGGTGGCCAGGATGCATTCGGGCGACACGATCTGTTCGAGCTCGGCGAACACCTGCTGCTTGACCGCGAGGTTCTCGACGATGGCCTCGACCACCAGGTGGCAGCGTGCATAGCCGGCCATGCCGTCGATCACCTCGACGCGGCCGATGGCTGCAGCCGAATCGGCCTCGGACAACTGCCCTTTCTCCGCAGCACGCTGGAACATCTTGCCGATGAACTCGCGCGCCTCGGCGGCGGCACCGGGCTTGGCGTCGTGCAGCAATACATGCATGCCACCGGCAGCGGCGACCTGGGCGATGCCGCGGCCCATTGCGCCTGCGCCGAGCACGCCGACCACCAGGTCGGCACGTTGCGGATCGAAACTCGGATCGGATGCCATCTTGACTCAGTACCTCCAGGAGAAGCGGTAGCGTCCGGCGTGCCTCAGGCAGGCAGGATGAACTCGGCTTCGATGATGATCTCGACCGACGCCGAAACGCCCGGCTCCGGCGGCGTGGGCGGCGGCGGGGTCAGCATGCCGAACATGCGGCGATCGAGCGTGCCTCGCGCCGAGAAGCCGATGGTGGGCAGGTTGGTCGGCGGGCGTGACCGGAAGCCCGCGTTGAGGGTGACCTCAAGAGACACGGGCGCGGAGACGCCGAGCAGGGCCAGGTCTCCGGCCACCCGCATCCGGTTGCCCTCGACAGACTGCACCTTCGTCGATCGCCAGGTAGCCTCGCGGAACTTGGCGACGTTGAAGAACTTCTCGCTGCGCAGGTCGCCGTTCCAGTCCCGCTTGTTGAATCCGGGCGGATAGTCGGTCTCGATCGATGCCATGTCGATCGTCGCCTGCGCGCTGCTGCGCGCGAGGTCTGCCGGATCGAAGTCCAGCTGGACGTCGAAGCGGGTGAACCGCGCCGTATAGTTCGACAGGCCGAAGTGGCTGATCCGCCACAGCAGGCTCGCGTGCGTCGGATCGAGCCGGTAACGCCCCGCCGGTACGTCGAGCTTCGATTGCGCGTGTGCGGGCAGGCCTGCAGCCATGGCCAGACCCCCAAGCGACCCAAGCACTTCCCTGCGTTTCATGGCCTCTCCCTGAGCGTGGTGGCACGCGTGGACTGCTGCCTGCCTGTCAGCGCCCCTTGAACTGGGGCTTGCGCTTTTCCATGAAGGCGGTGCGGCCTTCCTTGTAGTCTTCGGTCGTGTAGCAGAACTCGACCGCCTTCGCGCAGGCGTCGAGGTCGCGCTCGGCGGGGTCTGCATGGATGTTCTTGACGATCAGCTTCACCGAGGCGATGGTCACCGGCGCGTTGCCGGCGATCACCATCGCATAGTCGCGGGTGTACTTCTCGATCTGGTCGACCGGCACCACGCGATTGACCAGGCCCATGGTCTCGGCCTCTTTCGCGTTGAAGCGGCGCGCCGTGTAGAAGATCTCGGCCGCGAACGACGGGCCGACGATATCGGACAGGCGCTTGATGCCGGCGAAACGGTAGCCGAGCCCGAGCTTGGCGGCCGGCACCGAGAACTGCGAGTCTTCGGCGGCGATACGGATGTCGGCGCCGAGCGCGATGCCGAGGCCACCGCCGATGCAGAAGCCGCGGATCATGGCGATCACCGGCTTGCCGCAGGCCTGCAGGCGGTCGTTCGCATGGTCGGCGATGGCGTTGTATTCCTTCACCGCCTCCATCGTGCCGCGGCGCTCGCCGAACTGCGAGATGTCGGCGCCGGACACGAACGCCTTGTCGCCGGCACCGGTGATGATGATCACGCGGATCTCGGGATCGGCCTCGTAGGCGTCGAGGATCTTCGGCAGCGACTCCCACATGTCGACGGACATCGCGTTGTGCCGGGGCGGCTGGTTGAAAACGATCCAGCCGAGGGGACCTTCCTTGCGGACGATCATCCGCTCGGTGATGCCTTGCAGGGCGGGCAGTGCGTCGTTCATGCCGGGCCTCTTCGAGTGTGGCTTGGGTGACGGGAGCAGGGGCGGTGAACATAGCAGATTTGCCGCCCCCGGCAAAACGGGCAAGACCTTCGGGATCCTGCTCGACCTCTCGACCGGACCGGCTCAAGCAGTGGCTGGCAGCAACCCTGCGACCGATGCCTTCAGGCGCAGCAGCGCGCCGATGCGGGTGAGCTCCGGCATCGGCACGCCGTAGCGCTCGGCCAGCTCGATCGGGGCGTCGACCAGCGCGCCGATCTCGATCTCGCGCCCGGCTTCGAAGTCCTGCAGCGTCGAGGGCTTGTGGATTCCCTTGTCCCTGGCCTGGGCAAGCTTCGCTTCGATGCTGCCGATGATGCCCGAGCCGCTTGCCGTCGCCAGGGCTTGCACCTCACGCATGATGGCCTCGGCGATCGGCCCGGTGGCTGCATCGCGAGCGACATCGCACTGCCGTGCACCCGTCAGCGCGCAGAGCGTGTTGAACGCGGCGTTGGTGACGAACTTGTTCCAGACCGCACGCCGGATATCGTCGCTCACCACGGCTTCGAAGGGCGAACCGGCGAACGCCTGTGCGACCCTCGCCGCGGCAGCGGGGTCCGCCCCGACGATGACCGGCCCCAGCGTCAGTTGTCCGGGGACCGTCTGCGTCCAAGTGGCGTTCTCGAGGCTGCGCCATGCGGGAGAATAGGTGACGGCTCCCACAAGCCGCTCGGGCCCGACGGCTGCCGCGAGTTCGCCGAGCGGGTCCACCGCGCGGATCGGCTGCTGCGCCGTACCGAACCACCACGGAACGCCGTTGACCACCGGGGCGACCAGCGTATCCGGCCCGATCGCGGCGCGCACCTGGCCCAGCGCGGCGCCGAGCGAGAATGCCTTGGTCGCGAAGATCACGATATCGGCCGGGACCAGCGCCGCGCTGCCATCGACGACGCGCGGCTGCACATGGAACTCGGACTGATCGGGAGTGACCAGGCGGATGCCGCGCTCGGTGATCGTGCGCGCGGTCGCGCCGCGCGCAAACACGGTGACGTCACGGCCGGCTGCGCCGAGATAGCCGGCCAGCATGCCGCCGATGGCACCTGCACCTACGATCAGTATCGAGTCGGACATGGTGGGTACCGGAGAGGCTGTCGAAAGGTCACGGCTCTACCTTGATTCCAGCCGCGCGGATGGTCTTGGAATAACGCTCGGTTTCTTCCCGGATGATGCGCGCAAGCACCTCGGGCGTGCTGGCGTGCAGGTCGAAACCCACGGCCAGCAGCCGGTCGCGCACATCGGGCTCGGCGAGGATCGCCTTCACCTCGGCGTTCAACCGGCGCACGACCGACTGCGGCGTACGCGCCGGCGCCAGCAGCGCCTGCATGTTGTCGGCGATCACGCTCGGAAAGCCGCCTTCGACCAGCGTGGGCACATCGGTCAGCACCGCGCTGCGCCGGGCGCTGGTCACCGCGATCGCCCGCAGTGCCCCGGACTTCACGTGGCTGACCGTGGGCGGCAGCGCGGTGCATCCGATCGGTATCTGGTTGCCCAGCACCGCGGTCACCACCGGGGCGGCACCGTTGTAGGGGACATGCTGCATGTCGACGCCGGCCGCCAGCCGCAGGGCCTCGCAGGCGATGTGCGGCGTGGTGCCGGTGCCCGGCGTGCCGAAGGTGAACTTGCCGGGCTGCGACCGGACCAGCGCCACCAGGTCGGCGGCAGTCTTCGCCGGCACCGACGGATGCACGAAGACGATGTTGGGTGACACCGCGACATACGAGATCGGCGCGAAATCGCGAACCGGATCGAACGGCGCCACCGCCGAAAGCAGCGGATTGGACACCAGGTTGCTGCTGGAGAACAGCAGGGTGTGGCCGTCGGCTACGGCCCTGGCGACCGTCTGGATGGCGATGTTGCCGGAGGCGCCGGCGCGGTTGTCGACCACGACCGGCTGCCCCATCCGGTCACCGAGTCGGCCGGCAATCACGCGGGCGATGAAATCGGTGGGCCCGCCGGGTGCGAACGGAACCATCAGGCGGATCGGCCGGAGCGGAAAGGCTTCGGAGGCAGCGGGCTGGCCCTTCGTCTGGGCGAGGGCCGCGGGGGCGACAGCCAGCAGCGCGCAAGCCACCAGCCAGCGGCCGGACGCTCGACGCATACCCTGCGCCTGACCCTGCCCCACCTGCGTGCGATGGTCGACCGCGCGCCCCGTACCTGCAGTGATGCCCGCCATTGATCCTCCTGTCGACCCGGTGAAGCGTCCCGCTCATCGTGTGCCGCTGCCGCTGCCTTGCCACGGGGAACCCGGGCCTGACGCTGGGCGCGCAGAGTATACTGAAGCGGTGATGGCCGTCGATGTCCGGCGCGCCGCGACCCACGCGAACCGGCCTCCCACGCACCACCGTCGCAATGAAGCCCGCACCGTTCTCATACGTTCGCGCAGCGTCCGTCGAGCATGCGCTCGAGGTGCTTGCCGAACATGGCGATGACGCACTGGTGCTGGCCGGTGGCCAGAGCCTGGTGCCGATGCTCAACCTTCGCCTGGTGCAGCCGGCCGTGGTGCTCGACATCAACAGGCTGCACGGCCTCGCGGCCATAGCACCGCACGCCGGCGGTGGGCTGCAACTCGGTGCGCTGGTCCGGCACAGAGAGATAGCCGTCCATCCGATGGTCGCCGCGCGCGCGCCGCTGCTGCGCGCCGCGGCACCGTGGATCGCCCATCCCGCCGTCCGCCACCGCGGCACGCTGGGCGGCAGCCTCGCGCTGGGCGACCCGGCTGCGGAATGGCCTGCCTGCGCGGTCGCCCTCGATGCGACGATCCGCCTGGCAAGCCGCGCGGGCGGCGAACGCTGCGTTGCCGCCGAGTCGTTCTTCCACGGGCTCTATCAGTCCGAGCGCCGCGGCGACGAACTCCTGGTGGGTTGCGACCTTGCCCAGCCCAGCCACGATTCCGTGTTTTCCTTCCGCGAGCTTGCCCGCCGCCATGGCGATTACGCAGCGGTCGGGCTCGCCGTATCGGCGTGCGGCAGGCCAGGTGCGTGGCGGACCCTGCGCATGGTCTTCTTCGGCGTCGGCGACACCCCGGTCAGGGCCACCGCCTGCGGCGCGGCGCTGGCCGCAGGCGCGGGCCTGGCGGAAGCACGCGCGCAACTCGAAGCGGAGCTGGAACCCAGGGCCGACCTCTGGTTCTCGGCACAGGCCAAGCGGCATCTCGCCGTGCACCTGCTGCGCGAAGCCTGGCGCGATCTCGGCCATCCGACTGCAGGCGAGTGAATTGGAACCCACGACAGACATCGAATTCGAGGTCAACGGCAAGCGGGTTCGCCTCGCCGTTTCGCCGCGCGAGCATCTTGCCGACGTGCTGCGCCAGCGCTGCGGACTCACCGGCACGCACCTGGGCTGTGAACATGGCGTGTGCGGCGCATGCACCGTGCGCGTGGATGGCGCGGCCATCCGCGGCTGCCTCATACTGGCCGTGCAGGCCGACGGAGCACAGGTACGCACGATCGAAGGCGAGGGGGACGACCCGGTGATGCAGGCCCTGCAGCATGCGTTCATCGAGCGCAACGCCCTGCAGTGCGGCTACTGCACGCCCGGGTTCCTGCTCACTGCCGCCGAACTGCTCGAGCTTGATCCGGATCCATCGCGCGAATCGATACGCGAGTATCTGTCGGGCAACCTGTGCCGCTGTACCGGGTACCAGGCCATCGTCGATGCGGTCGAACTCGCCGCGCACCGGCTGCGCGGCGAAGCCGTCACGGACGCCGGCGCCCCATGAGCGGCACGCCTGCCTTGCCCGAGGGGACGAACCTGCGCACGCGCGCGATCGGACAACCGACCGTACGCGCCGAGGCCCGGCGATTCGTGACCGGTGCCGGCGCCTATGTCGACGACCTGCCCGCCCACCGGCTGCTGCATGCCGCTTTCCTGCGCAGCCCGGTCGCGCACGGCACGATCGTGAAGCTGGACCTGGCGCCTGCCCTGCGCATGGAAGGCGTGGTGGCCGCCTACGACGGCGAGGCGCTCGCCCCGCATTGCCAGCCGGTCCGCGGCCTGCTCGCGCACCTGCCCGACATGCAGGCCGCGCTGCAGTGGCCGCTGGCGCGCGATCGGGTGCGCTGGGTCGGAGAACCGGTCGCGCTGGTGATCGCCGAGAGCCGCGCGCTCGCCGAAGACGCCGCGCAAGCGATCGCCTTCGAGTGGACCGAACTGCCGCCGATGGTCGACCCCCGGCTGGCACTCGAACCCGATGCGCCCAGGCTGCATGCGGAATTCGACAGCAACCTCATGTTCGCGGCGACGGTCGCCACCGCGAACGTCGAGCAGGCGTTCGCGCAGGCCGGCACGGTGGTCGAACTCGCCGTGCGCACCGAGCGCGTGACGGCGATGGCCCTGGAGCCGCGCGGCCTGCTGGCGCAATGGGACGCGGCGCAGCAGCGGCTCACGGTACACATGGGCACCCAGGTGCCCTGGATGATGCAGGCGGTGTTCGCAAGCGTGCTGGGCATCGGCTGCGACCAGGTCAGGGTCGTCGCGGCCGACACTGGCGGCTCGTTCGGCTCGAAGATCCACTGCTACGGCGACGAATCGGCGGTGGCGGTGGCGGCGAAGCACCTGGGGCGCCCGATACGCTACGTGGCCGACCGGCTCGAAGCCTTCGTGTCCGACGTACATGCGCGAGGCCATGAAGCCGTCGTGCGTGCAGCCGTCGATGCCGACGGCCGGCTCACGGCCTTCGAGGTCGACGACCTGTGCGGCGCCGGCCCGTTCTCGATCTACCCGCGCGGCAGCGTCAACGAGTCGCGCCATGTGCTCGGGCTCACAGGCGCCTGCTATCGCGCCACCGAGTATCGGGCCCGCATCCAGGTCGCGATGCAGACCAAGGCGATCTACGGACAGTACCGCGGCGTCGGTCATCCGCTGGCCTGCCTGTTCACCGAAGCCGCGGTCGATGCCGCGGCGCGCCAACTCGGCGTCGATCCGCTGGCGTTTCGCCGGCGCAACCTGGTGCCCGACGATGCCTACCCGCATCGCGCACCATCCGGCGCACGTTTCGAAAGCCTGTCGCTGTGTGCCTGCCTCGATGAACTGGCGCGGCTGATGGACTACGACCGGCTGCGCGCCGATCAGCGCGAGCGGGCCGCCGACCGCGAGCGGGGCGTCTATCGCGGCATCGGTCTCGCCGTCTTCGTGGAGAACTCGAACCACTCCTCCTCCAACTACGGCCGCGGCGGCGCCCCGATCGCCAGCCGCGACGGCGCGATGATCAGGCTGACCCAGGGCGGCGGCCTCCATTGCGCGGTCGGACTGACCGACTCCGGGCAGGGCGTGACCACCGCGCTGGCGCAGATCGCCGCCGACGCGGTCGGGGCCGCGATGGCCGACGTGCGGGTCTTCCTGGGCGACACCGAGCACACGCCAGTCAGCGGCGGCAACTGGGGTTCGCGCGGCACCGGCATCTCCGGCGAGGCGCTGTGGCAGGCTGGCGTCGCCCTGCGCGCGCAGCTCGTTGAAGCCGCGGCCGCGCTTCATGCATGCAGCCCCGGCGCGCTCGAGCTCGTCGACGGCACGTTCCTGCGTCGCGATGACCGGGCGTGCGTGTGCACGCTGCAGGCACTGGCCGAGGCGATCTATTTCCGGCCCGAGCGCTTTCCCCGCGGCTTCCAGCCGGAGCCCGCCGCGCAGCGCCACTACGCGCAGACCGAGTACGACGGCATCTACACCAATGGCGCCAGCGCGAGCTGGGTCGAGGTGGACACACGCACCGGCTTCGTCAAGGTGCTCGGGCACTGGATCGTCGACGACTGCGGCACGGTGATAAACCCACTGCTGCTGGACGAACAGTTGCGGGGTGCGGCGGTGCAGGGCATCGGACAGGCACTGTTCGAAGGTTGCCTGTACGGCAACCAGGGCGAACTGCGCAACGCCACGCTGGCCGACTACCTCGTGCCGATGGCGGCCGAGATGCCGGACATCCATGTGGGCCATGTCACCACGCCCACGGCTACCTCGGCGCTCGGCGCCAAGGGTGGCGCCGAAGCGGGTATCACTGGCGCACTGGCCTCGGTCGTCAACGCGATCAACGATGCGCTGGCGCCCCTGGGCGCGCAGGTACTCGAACTCCCGGTCACGCCCGAGCGCGTGCTGCGGGCGATCGGCGCGATCGACGGCTAGCCCTGCGCCGGGCAGTGCTCACGCCATCACGATCAGCCAGTCGACCGCCACCGCGCCGTCGGCCGTGAGCATGATCGGATTGAGGTCGAGCTCCGCCACGCGCGGTCCGGCAGCGGCGGCCAGGCGCGATACCGCGCAGATGAGTTCGACCAGCCGGGCGCGGTCGACCGGCGGCTTGCCGCGCACCCCGTCCAGGATCGCCCGGCCGCGCAGGTCGTCGAGCATGCCGGCCGCCTGCGCCGGGGTGACCGGCGCGCTGCGGAAGGTGACATCCTTGATCACCTCGACCAGCACGCCACCGATGCCGGCCATCACGACCGGGCCGAACACCGGATCCTGGCTCACGCCCAGCACGAACTCGGCATCGCCGGGCATCATCTTCTGCACGATGATGCCGTCTATGCGCGCCTCGGGCAGGTTGCGCTTCATGTTGCCCTGGATCACCGTCCAGGCATCGCGCACCGCAGCCTCGTCGGCAAGGCCGAGTTTCACGCCGAGCACCTCGGTCTTGTGCAGGATGTCCGGGGATTCGATCTTCATCGCGACCGGGTAGCCGAGCGCGGCCGCCGCCTCGACGGCCTGATCGACGGTCGTGGCCAGCCGCACCGGCGCGGCGTCGATGCCGGCTTCGGCCAGAAGCGCCGAGCCTTCAAGCGTTGTAAGCGCCCGCTTCTGCCCGGACAACCGATCCAGCGTGGGCAACATCGGCAGCGCGATCGATTCGCGGGCTTCGCGGTCGGCCAGCCAGCGCCGCCGGGCCTCGCTGAAATGCACCAGGCCGGCCAGGGCATCGACCGACGGCTCGGCCATCCGGATGACCGGGATGCCCGCAGCCCGCAGTGCAAGCAGCGCCTGCTCGGGGATGCTGACCCAGCACACCACCAGCGGCTTGTCGTACTTCGCCTTGATGGCCTTGAAGATGTCGACGTTCATCTGCCACAGCTTCTCGGTCAGCGACAGCCACATGATCGCGACGTGCACGTTGGGGTCTTCGAGCACGATCTCGATGCTCTTCTGGATCAGCGTCGGGTCGACCAGCCCCTGCGCGGTGACATCGACCGGATTGCCGATCGCACCGAACACCGGCACCACTTCCTTGAGCCGGGCGCGGGTCTCGGGCGTGAACTGCGCCATCTCGAGCCCGAGTTCGCCCGCGCGATCGGCCATGATCACGCCGGCGCCCCCGGAGCGCGTGATCACCGCCATGCCGTTGCCGGCCGCGGGCGGGCAGCTCGACAGCACCTCGACCATGTCGAGCAGTTGTTCTTCGTTGCGCACCCGCAGCAGCCCGAACTGCCGGGCCACGCCATCGAATACCGCATCGGCACCGGCCAGTGCGCCGGTGTGGGATGCCGCAGCGCGCGCCCCGGCGGCGGTACGGCCGACCTTGATCGCGACCAGCGGCTTGCCGTTGTCGATCGCGTAGCGGGCGGTCTCGATGAACCGTTCGCCGTTACGCAGCCCCTCGATGTAGCCCGAGCCGACGCGGATCGCCGGGTCTTCCAGCACCGCGCGCATCGCCTCCGACCACTCGACGTCGACTTCGTTGCCGGTGTTGATGAAGTAGCCGAAATTGAAATGCCGGCGCCGGGCGGTGCTGTTGGTGGCAGTGCCGAGCGCACCCGACTGCGTGACGAACGCCGCTGGTCCGGGCGGCGTCGGGCCGCTGGCGAACTGACTGAAGGTCGCCATCACGTTGCGCGAGGCATTGATGAAGCCGAGGCAGTTCGGGCCGAGCATGCGCATGCCGGTGTCCGCGATCGCCTGCCGGACTTCCTGTTCCCGCTGCGCGCCTTCCGGGCCGGTCTCGGAGAAGCCGGAACTGAACACCACCGCGGCACGCACGCCGCGTGCGGACAGCTCGCGCAGGGTCTTCGCGACGATCGCCGCCGGCGTGGCAACGATGGCCAGGTCGATGCCGTCGGGCAGCGACTGCACGTCCGGGTAGCAGGTGAGGTCGGCGATGCGGTCGTACTTCGGATTGACCGGATAGACGCCACCGTCGAACTTCTTGTCGACCAGCGCGCGCACCGTGCGGCCGTTCAGCTTCTCCGGATCGCCGGAGGCGCCGAGCACCGCGATCGCGCGCGGATCGAACAGCGGTTGCAGCGACCCGCGTGCGGCCGGCGCGTGCGCCGACGGCGACTCTGGCTGGAAGCCGGGCTGCGAGCCCGGCGGTAGGGACGGCTGCTTCTGGTCGGTCACGGCTGGCTCGGTCACGGTTGCTGCATGGGGCGCCGACGATAGCGCAACCGCCGTGGCCGGGCAATTTGGGCAGGCCAGGCCACCTGCGGCGATGTGGCACCATAGACACGCGAGGAGAACGACATGGACGACACGACACGCCGCACGAACGGCATGCACCCGATACGACCGACAGTCTGGGTCCGCATGACGCAGGCACTGACACTGGCCACGGCCGCGCTGCTGGCGGTCACGGCGGCACAGGCGCAATCGTTCCCGTCGCGGGCGGTGCGCCTGGTACATACCTTCCCGGCCGGCGGCCCGGTCGATTTCGTCACGCGTGGCGCCGCAGACGAACTGTCGAAACTCTGGGGCCAGCCGGTGATCGTCGATCCGCGTCCCGGTGGCGGTGGTTCGATCGGCAACGAGATCGTGCGCGTATCCCCGGCGGACGGCTACACCCTGCTCACCGGCACGCATTCCGGAATGGTCGCCGCGCCGCTGCTGATTCCCGCAGTGAAATACCACCCGCTGAAAGACTTCACGCCGATCACCCAGATGGTGAACAGCCCGTTCTTCCTGGTCGCCCATGCGCAGCTTCCCGCGAACAACCTGAAGGAAGTGATCGCGCTGATGAAGGCGCAGCCGGGCAAGCTCAACTACGGCTCGGTCGGACAGGGCAGCTCGACGCACCTTGCTTTCGAGATGTTCGCCTTCACGGCCGGCGTGCAGGCGCTGCACGTGCCCTACAAGGGCACCACGCCGATGGTCGTCGACCTGCTAGCCGGCACGCTGCAGCTGACCATCACCAGCATCCCGACCGTGCTGCCTTACGTCAAGAGTGGCAAGCTGAAGGTCATCGCCAACGGGTCCACGAAACGTTCGGTCGCGCTGCCGGACGCCCCGACCTACGGCGAGGCAGGATTGCCCGGCTTCGAGTCGGTCACCTGGTACGGGCTGTTCGGGCCGGCCCGCCTGCCCGCCGCCCTGGTGCAGGAGATCAGTGCGACCGCGCGCAAGGCGCTGGCCAGCCCGCCCCTGCTCACGCGCTACAGTGAGGCGGGCCTGGAGACGATCGCCAGCACGCCGGAGCAGTTCAGCAGATTCGTCGGCCAGGAGTACGAGCGCTGGGCCAGGCTGATCAGGCAGGCCGGGATCACCGCACAATGACGCGCACGCACCGGATGCAGGCTCCCCCGATCGCCGCTTCGCGCAGCGCGGCCGCAGCGTCGATGCTGGTCGGTGCATCGATGTTCGCCGCCGCCGCGCCCGCCGCCGCAGCGAGTGCCAGCGCCGCCGCCGCGGAGCCCTGGCCCTCGAAGCCGATCCGTTTCGTCGTCCCGTTCCCGCCAGGCGGCCCGCTCGACATCAGCGCGCGGCTGATCGGCAGCCGGCTGGCGGAACGTTTCGGTCAGCCGGTGCTCGTCGACAATCGTCCCGGCGCCGGCGGCAGCCTCGGTGCGCAACTGGTCGCACGCTCGGCGGGGGATGGCTACACGCTGCTGATGGGCGCGCTGTCCACGCACGCGGTCAATCCCTACCTGTACCCGGCCGTCGGCTACGACGCGGTGCGCGACTTCACGCCGGTGACGCTCGTCGCGAACGTGCCCAACGTGCTGGTCGTGCATCCGTCGGTCAAGGCAGATTCGGTACAGGCGCTGGTCGCGCTGGCCCGGGCGCGGCCCGGCGGGCTCGCCTTCGCGTCGGGCGGCAGCGGCAGTGGCGGGCATCTGGCCGGCGAACTGCTGAAGACCGCGGCGAAGATCGAACTGGTGCATGTGCCGTACAAGGGTGCTGCGCCGGCACTGGCCGACCTCGTCGGCGGACAGGTCCCGATGATGTTCGACAACCTTGCCTCGGCATTGCCGCAGGTGCGCGCCGGCAAGGTGCGGGCACTCGCGGTCACGACCCGCACCCGCAGTGCCTTCCTGCCGGAACTGCCGACGATGCAGGAAGCCGGCGTGCCCGGCTTCGACATCAGCACCTGGTTCGGCGTGTTCGCGCCCGCCGGGCTGCCGGCACCGATCCTCGACCGCCTGCACCGTGCGATCGTCGACAGCCTGCAGTTGCCGGAGGTGCGCGAACGGCTGGCCACCTTCGGGTCGGAACCGGTCGGCAACACCCCGGCGCAGTTCGCCGCGTTCATCCGCGCCGAACAACCGAAGTACGCGCGCATCATCCGCGACTCCGGCGCGCGCGCCGACTGAATACCGGCGGGCTCAGCCCTGCGCCGGCCAGAGCCAGGCGGCGCCGCGTACGCCGGACGAATCTCCGTGGCGGTTGCGCACCAGCAACGTATCCACACGGTCGGAGAACACATGCGCGCCCCAGAGCGCGGGGATGCGCTCGTACAGGCGATCGATGTTCGACAGGCCGCCTCCGAGCACGATCACGTCCGGGTCGAGCAGGTTGATCACGCCCGCCAGCGCGCGGGCCGCGCGCCCGCAGTAGCGTTCCAGCGTATCCACGCACCGGGCATCGCCCGTCGCTGCCCTGGCGGCTACTGCCTGCGCAGACAGCGCCTGGCCGGTCGTACGCAGATGGTCGGCAGCCAGGGCCGGGCCGGACAGCCAGGTCTCGACGCATCCGGCGCGGCCGCAGTAGCAGTCGGGACGCGGCCAGTCATGCTCGTCCATCAGCGGCAGCGGGTTGTGCCCCCATTCGCCGGCAATCGCGTTGCGGCCTTCGAGCACGCGCCCGTCGACCACGACGCCTCCGCCAACGCCGGTGCCCAGGATCACGCCGAACACCACGCGCGCTCCAGCGGCAGCGCCATCCGTTGCCTCGGACAACGCGAAGCAGTTCGCGTCGTTGGCGAAGCGCAGCGGCCGGGCGAGCCGTGCTTCGAGGTCGGCCGCGAGTGCGCGGCCGTTCAGGCAGGTCGAATTGGCGTTCTTCAGCCGGCCGGTCACGCTGGAGAACGCGCCAGGGGTGCCAACCCCGACCCGGGCTGGCCCAAGGGGCGCAAGCGACGGGTCGGACTCGATCCCGGCGACCAGCGCGACAATCGCCTCGAGCGTCGCTTCGTAGTCGCCCTGCGGCGTCGGGCGGCGCATGCGTACGCGCTGCGCGCCCTGCGCATCGATCGCGATCGCCTCGATCTTGGTGCCGCCGAGGTCGATCCCGATGCGCAGCGATGCGCTGCCGCGCTCGTCGATGCCTGGACCGGCGGTGGTCACTCGGCCTTGATGTTCGCCTGCTTCGCCACCTCGACGAAGCGCTGCGCCTGCTGGGCGATGAACTTGTCGAACTCGCGCGCACCCATCGGGATCGGGTCTGCGCCCAGCGTGCGGAAGCGCTCGCGGATCTCCGGCAGGTTCAGCACGCGCACGACCTCGGCGTTCAGGCGATCGACGATCGGCCGCGGCGTTGCCGCCGGGGCGAGCAGGCCGAACCAGGTGTCGTAGCGGAAACCGGCCAGGCCCGCTTCGGCAATGGTCGGGGTGTCGGGCATCTGCGGCTGGCGCTTGGCTACCGTGATGCCCAGGGCGTTGACCTTGCCACTGGCGGTCTGCGGGATCGCATTCGGCATCGGCGTGATCGTGTAGTTCACGGTACCCGCGATCACGGCGTTGAGCGCCTCGGGGATGCCCTTGAACGGTACGTGCGTGGCCTGGATACCGGCCATGCTGTTGAACAGTTCAGCGACGAAGTGGGTCGACGATGCGATACCGCCGGAGGAGAAGTTCATCGAGCCGGGCTTGGCCTTCGCCTGGGCGATGAGTTCCTTCACGGTCTTCGGGCCGCTCGCCGCGGTGACCAGCACCGAGGCCACGTTCACCGTGGTGCTGATGCCGGCGAAGTCTTTCAGGATGTCGTACGGCAGCTTGGCGGTCACCGCCGGGCCGATCGCATGCGAGGCCGACACCGAAAGGATGGTGTAGCCGTCGGGGTTGCCGCGCGCGACGAGTTCACCGGCGACGATGCCACCGGCGCTGGGTCGGTTGTCGATCACCACCGGTTGCTTGAGACCGTCGGACAGTTTCTCGGCAACGACCCGTGCCGAGATGTCGACCACGCTGCCGGCGGAGAAGCCCACCATGATGCGCACCGGCCGCTGGGGGAACTCCTGGGCAGACGCTGCGGGGGCGGCGATGGCGAAAACCACTGCGGCCGCGAGCGGCATGCCAGCGTGCGCGCGGCGCGGGACGGTTCCGGCAGGCGTGGAAAGGCGGTTCATCGAAGGACCTCTGGAGGATTGGGAAATCGGGACGGCAATGATGTTCATCCGCGCCCCTTTAGGCAAGTGCCGGGCGTGCTGACGGCGCTGCACACGGCTCGGCGCTGATGCAGAATAGGCCTATCGACGCTCAAGCCTGAAAGGCCCGGCCATGAAGGGTTACCACGACATCGGCGGCGAGCCCGCCGGCGAGATCCCGAAGCAGGAACACGAGATGATGCTCTGGGAGAAGCGAGTGGAGGCGATGCTGCTGCTGCTCTCGCAGAAAGGCGTGATGCGCGTGGACGAAAACCGGCGTGGCCTGGAATCGGTCGGCGCCGAGGTCTACCACGGCGCCGGCTACGCGCAGCGGCGCATCCAGTCGATCAGCACCAACCTGATCGCCAAGGGGCTCATCTCGATCGAGGAACTGGCCGCCAAGGTCGCCGACATCGAGCAGCGCAGGGACGTGCTGCCATGAACCCCGGAACGCTCTCGCCCGGCGACACCGTCGCGGTGCTCGACGCCGACGTGCCCGGCCACATCCGCACACCGTTCTACGTGCGCGGCAAGCGCGGCGTGATCGAACGCGCGGTCGGCCCCTTCCGCAATCCCGAGGAACTGGCCTACGGCCGCAGCGGCGAGCCCAAGCGCATGCTGTACCGGGTGCGCTTCGCACAGGCCGAGGTCTGGCCCGACTACCAGGGCCCCGCGGTCGACACCATCGACGTCGACCTCTACGAACACTGGCTCAGGAAGGCCTGACATGCACATCGGACACGACCACCCGCACGCGCACGGCGAAGCCGGCGCAATCGATCCGCACGCACCGCAGCGCGACCACGATGACACCCTCGACTACTACCGCAAGCTCGAGATCGCGGTGCGCGAACTGCTGATGGAGAAGAACGTGCTCACCGCCGACGAGGTCCGGCGCACGGTCGAGAGCTACGACAGCCGCACGCCGGAAGGCGGCGCGCGCGTGGTCGCTCGCGCCTGGGTCGACCCGGCCTTCAAGGGGCTGCTGCTGCAGGACGCCACCGCCGCCTGCGAATCGCTGGGCTTCGACATGAACGTGTTCGACGTGAAGCTCACGGTGGTCGAGAACACGCCGAAGGTGCACAACGTGATCGTCTGCACCCTCTGCTCGTGCTACCCGCGCATGCTGCTGGGCATGCCGCCGGCCTGGTACAAGAGCCGCGCCTACCGCGCGCGGCTGGTGCGCGAACCGCGCGCGGTTCTGCGCGAGTTCGGCACCGTACTGCCCGACGATGTCGCGGTGCGGGTGCACGACTCCACGGCCGACCTGCGCTACATCGTGCTGCCGATGCGCCCGGAAGGCAGCGAAGGCATGTCCGAGGCGCAGCTCGCGCAACTGGTGTCGCGCGACAGCATGGTCGGCGTCAGCGCGCTGCCGGCGGTGAAGGCTTGAGCCTGCCGAAGATCACCGGCGCGGTCGGGCTTTTCGACCGCACGCGGGCGCTGCTCGACGGGCGGGCTCCGGTCGAAGGCTTCGACGTCGCCTGGACCTCGGGCGAACTCGAAAGCCTGTTCTCGCGCGCGTTCGAAACCGCCGAGTTCGACATCACCGAACTGTCGTTCTGCAACTACCTGATCGCCACTGCACGCGGTGCCTCGCCGTACGTCGCGCTGCCGATCTTCCCGACCCGCTGCTTCCGCCATCACGCGATGTTCGTGCGTGGCGCGGCCGGCATCCGTACGCCGAAGGACATCGAAGGGCGCCGGGTCGGCACGCGCGAGTTCACGAATACCGTGTCGCTGGTGGTGCGCGGCATCTGGGCAGACTACTACGGCGTCGACCTGTCGAAGGTGCGCTGGGTGGTCGGCGATGTCGACCGCCAGGAGCGCGCACAGGTCACCGCACCGAAGCTGCGCAACGGCTGGTCGATCGAGACCTCGGGCGGGCGCTTTCTCGCCGACCTGGTCGCCGAGGGCGGGCTCGACGCCCTCTGCGCATACACGCCGCCACGTACCTTCGACGGGCGCACCGTGATGCGCATGTTCCCCGACTACGCCGCCGAAGAGCAGCGCTACTGGCGCGACACCGCACTGTTCCCGATCATGCACGTGATGGTCGTGCGGCGAAGCATCCTCGACGCGCATCCGTCACTGGCACCCGCGCTGATGGCAGCGTTCGCCAAGGCACGCGACCTCGCGGTGGCAGACCTCGAGATCGAGCAGGCGCCGAAGGTGATGCTGCCGTGGACGCCCACGCACCTGGAGCAGACGCGCGGCGTCATGGGCCATGATTTCTGGCCGTATGGCGTAGCTTCGGGCGTGGGTGCCGGCGATGCACCCGAGAACCGGCGCACGGTCGAGACGCAGATCGGCTGGGCGCATGCGCAGGGCCTGATCGACCGCCCGGTCACGCTGGACGAGTTCTTCGCCCCCGGCGCGCTGCAGCTGGCTCGCTGCTGAGCGCCCCGGGACGACCGACCGATGCACGCCACCGTGGCCATCCGCCCGATCGAGCCGCGCGACCAGCCGCAGTGGCAGGTACTGTGGGCGGGCTACCTGGCTTTCTACGAAGTCGCGCTCGATGCCGCGACCACGCAGGTGCTGTGGTCGCGCCTGTTCGACCCGGCCTCGACCGTACACGGGCTGGTGGCGGAAGGTGCCGACGGCAGCGCGATCGGCCTCTGCCACTACATCCTGCATGCGAACACCTGGGAGATCGCGCCGGTCTGCTACCTCGAAGACCTGTACGTGCAGCCGGGCGAACGTGCGCGCGGCGTGGGCGCGGCACTGATCGAGCACCTGTGCGGGCGCATGCGCGACGAAGGCTGGTCACGCATCTACTGGATGACGCGCGAAGACAACTACCGCGCGCGGGGCCTGTACGACCGCTTCGCGAAGCGCGACGCGTTCGTACGCTACGTCGTCCGGCGCCCGGGCTGAGCCGCGAGCGGGATCGCGAGCGCGCGGGCAGCGGCTTCGAAGCGGTCCGCGCGCGTGACGATCAGGTACGCGGCCGCATTGGCGCTGCCCTCCGGCGGCCACGGGCGATCGATCCGGAATCCCCGGCAGGGATGCGCGAGGTATGTCATCAGGGCGTTGAACCCCGACAGGACCGCGTCGACATCGAGCCGACTGCCCAGGCGCGACACACTGAACGCGTGCCGCTGCCCGAGGTAACGGAACATCACCAGCATCCGGCCACGATAAAGCACCTGCCTGACTTCGGTCAGCGCGACGCTGGGGCGGGCCGCCGCTGAGAGGTCTGCAAGCAACCGGTCGGCACGGGGCTGGCCGGCACCAGCCTCGAGGCTGCACTCGACAAGCTGGCGGCCGAACAGCGCCGCCCATAGCGGTGCCGGGTCCTCGATCGCCGCCACGGGGTCGGCGATCGCCGCATCGAGCAGCGCCGTACCGGCCGGCGTCATCGGCCGGAAACCGTGCTGGAGCAGGAACGCGCCGATCCTGGCGCCCGAGAGCGCACGCTGCTGCCAGATGAACGGAGAACGCCGCCAGGGCTGGATCGCCCAGTTCACCCGAGGCTCGAGTGCGTCCGCTCGGTCGTCAGGCGCGCGTGCCTGTTCGGCGCGCGCGGCGCCATTGAACCTCTGCAGCAGTCGAAGTACGGCCGGCGGAGTCATGTCGTTCACGCTTCGCGCTTGAAATCACGCGCATTCTACGTGCAACCGGGGTGCATCCGGGGCCTGGCGCGGCTGTACCGCGCACGAAAAAAAGCCCCGCCGAAGCGGGGCTCTTCTGAAACAGGTCCAGTCGGGCCCGCGCATGCGCGGGCCGTTCCGGAGGCCGGGAGGCCTTGTTACATGTCCATCCCGCCCATGCCGCCCATGCCGCCGTGGTTGTGGCCGGCGTGGCCGCCTGCGTCATCCTTCGCCGCCTCGGCAACCATCGCGTCGGTGGTGAGGATCAGGCCGGCAACCGAGGCTGCGTTCTGCAGCGCGACGCGCGCGACCTTGGTCGGGTCCAGCACGCCCATCTCGACCATGTCACCGTACTGGCCGGTGGCGGCGTTGTAGCCGAAGTTGCCCTTGCCTTCGACGACCTTGTTGACGACGACCGAAGCCTCGTCACCGGCGTTCGAAGCGATCTGGCGCATCGGCTCTTCGATCGCACGCAGCACGATCTTGATGCCGGCTTCCTGGTCGATGTTGTCGCCCTTCAGCTTGCCCAGGTTGGAACGGGCACGCACCAGCGCCACGCCGCCGCCGGGGACGATACCTTCTTCGACAGCCGCACGGGTCGCGTGCAGCGCGTCTTCGACGCGGGCCTTCTTCTCTTTCATCTCGACTTCGGTCGCCGCACCGACGCGTACCACCGCAACGCCGCCGGCGAGTTTCGCAACGCGCTCCTGCAGCTTCTCACGGTCGTAATCGCTGGTGGCTTCCTCGATCTGCGCACGGATCTGCTTGATGCGCGACTCGATGCTCGCCTTGTCGGCGTGGCCGTCGATGATCGTGGTCTCTTCCTTGCCCACTTCGATGCGCTTGGCCTGGCCGAGGTCGGTCAGGGTGGCGTTCTCGAGCTTCAGGCCGACTTCTTCGGCGATGACCGTGCCGCCGGTCAGGATCGCGATGTCTTCCAGCATGGCCTTGCGGCGGTCGCCGAAACCCGGGGCCTTGACGGCGCAGGTCTTCAGGATGCCGCGGATGTTGTTCACCACCAGGGTGGCCAGCGCCTCGCCGTCGACTTCCTCGGCGATGATCAGCAGCGGACGGCCGGCCTTGGCGACCTGCTCGAGTACGGGCAGGAGATCACGGATGTTCGAGATCTTCTTGTCGTGCAGGAGGATGTAGGGGTTCTCGAGTACCGACTGCTGCTTCTCGGCGGTGTTGATGAAGTAGGGCGAGAGGTAGCCACGGTCGAACTGCATGCCCTCGACGATGTCGAGTTCGTTCTCGAGCGACTTGCCGTCTTCGACGGTGATCACGCCTTCCTTGCCGACCTTGTCCATCGCCTTGGCGATGATGTCGCCGATGTCGCTGTCGGAGTTCGCCGAGATCGAGCCGACCTGAGCGATTTCCTTGTTCGTCGTGCAGGGCTTGCTGATCTTCTTCAGTTCGGCAACGACCGACTCGACGGCCTTGTCGATGCCGCGCTTCAGGTCCATCGGGTTCATGCCGGCGGCAACGTACTTCATGCCTTCCTGCACGATCGACTGGGCCAGCACGGTCGCGGTGGTGGTGCCGTCACCGGCGATGTCGGAGGTCTTCGAAGCGACTTCCTTCAGCATCTGCGCGCCCATGTTCTCGAACTTGTCCTTCAGCTCGATTTCCTTGGCGACGGAGACACCGTCCTTGGTCACGGTCGGGGCACCGAAGCTGCGCTCGAGCACGACGTTGCGGCCTTTCGGGCCGAGGGTGACCTTGACCGCATCGGCCAGCACGTTCACGCCGACGACGATCTTGGACCGTGCGCTGTCGTGGAATTTGACGTCTTTAGCTGCCATGTCTGAATCTCCTGAATTCTGGGGTTGTTCTGCTGCGGAACGAAGAGCCGGGGGCGGTTACAGCTCGACCACGCCCATGATGTCTTCCTCGCGCATCACGAGGAACTCTTCGCCCTTGACCTTGACGGTCTGGCCAGAGTACTTGCCGAACAGGACACGGTCGCCGACCTTCACGTCCAGCGGACGGGTCTTGCCGTCGTCGAGGATCTTGCCGTTTCCGATGGCGATGACTTCGCCCTGGTCGGGCTTTTCAGCGGCGGTGTCGGGGATGACGATGCCGGAGGCGGTCTTGCGCTCTTCTTCGAGGCGGCGGACCACGACGCGGTCGTGCAACGGACGGATTTTCATGTGTGGATCTCCTGCTTGGATGACTGCTGTTGGACACAACCGAGTGCCGGAGGCGTGTGGCCGGTACGCTGCCTGCCGCCCGACCTGCTAGCACTCGCCGAAATCGAGTGCTAATAATAGACGGGCTGCGCGGACAATTGCAAGTGCCTCGACATGTTCAACCGGAGCAGCCCTTCCGAGAACACGGCAATCCCTTTACCCCGCGCCACGACAGTCCCGCTGCGAGGGCTCCAAGCCGACAGTAAGCACGTGCTCAGCTCTCTCGCCAGCCTGCGATGCTCCATCGGTCACCGGCCCGGCGGGTCAACCTGTCCCGGCTGCGGCCGATAAAGAAAGCGAGCCTGTTGTGGCGAATCCGACTCGCTTCTGCCGGATTCGGGCCACTCGCGCAGGTACTGTGCACGGATGTAAGGCTTGCGACGTTAAACTACAGGATTGCCCTGATTTTCCACTTCGACGCGCCCCGGTGCTGCCTGCCGCCGCCGTCCGTGTACCACCCCAAAAGCATGCGCCTCCCCGCTCCAGCACAACTCGTCCAGCCGCTTCCCGCATCGTTCGGACGCCGCCGCGCGCTCGCCTCCGGACTGCTCTCGCTGGCCGTCGGAGGCCTGCCGGCACTGGCGGGCGCCCAGGGGCGCATGCCGTCCCAGCAGGCGCAACCGCAACCGGCCGTCATCCCGGCCAGCCTGTCGCCGCTCCCCCAGGCCGACCGGCGGCTCACTGCCGCAGCGCAACTGATGGCCGGCATCGTCCCGTCTGCCGGCGATCCGGTGATCGACCGTTTCGTCGCACTCGACGCGTTCAAGGCACACCAGGAATGGATGCGCGAGCAGTGGGCTCCAGTGCGTGCCCGGCTGCTGGCAATGGAAGGCTGGCGCGATCAGAACATCCGCATCCCGGATGCTCGAAGCCGGACGATGCTCTATCCGTTCAGCGGCCCCGACTTCCTCAACGCGTACGCGCTTTTCCCGAACCATGCGCGCTACGTGTTCTTCAGCCTGGAGCGTCCGAGCGCACTGCCGGACCTCTCCACCAAGTCGCCGCAGGAGTTCGCTGAACTTCTGGCGAGCGTGCGCGAAGCACTGCGCGACATCTTCGAACGCAACTACTTCATCACCTCCTACATGAGCCGCCAGCTGACCGCGCCGCGACTGCGCGGTACGGTACCGGTGATCGCGGTGATGATGGCGCTGTACAACCGACAGATCGTGTCGGCCGAGCCGGTGGACCTGTTCCCCGAACTCACCGCCGCCTACGCGGATCCCGCCAGCAAGCGTCCGCGCATGCCGTTGCGCGGGATGCGCATCGTGTTCATGGACCCGGCGACCCGCACCACGCAGTCGCTGCAGTACTTCTCGCTGGACGCAACCGACCGCGCGCTCGCGTTCTACCCGGAATTCACCACCTGGCTGAGCCGCCAGGGCCCGGCCACCGCGCTGGTGAAGTCTGCGTCCTACCTGCTGCACGACCGGCAGTTCCTGCAGGTGCGCGAGGCACTGCTGACGACCGCCGATACCGTGGTGCAGGACGACACCGGCGTGCCATACCGCGTACTGCGTCAGGCCGGCTGGGATGTGCAGTTGTACGGCGAGTACCGCAAGCCGATCCCCCCACTGTCCTACGGCTACCAACGCGACCTGCAGGAGTCGTTCATCAAGAATGGCAATCCGGCCCGGCTGCCGTTCCCGTTCGGCTACCACTGGCGCGAAGGCGGGGCTGGCTCCGGCCTGCTTATCGCGACACGCCCGCTGACCACCGCGGGCGCGCAGGCCACCATCGTTCGCTGAACGTCGAACGCCCGGCCACGCCCGCATGGTGACCGGCACCGACTTCACCTTGCCGCCCGGCACCGTGCGCGGCACGTTCGAGGCGCCGGACGGTATCGGGCTGTCGTTCCTTCAGTCGGGCGTGCGCTCCGCCCGGCCATCGTTCCTGCTGCTGCCAGGCTGGAGCATGCCGGCCTGGATCTGGGCTGGGCAGTTCGGCCCGCTCTCGGCCGATCGTGCGGTGTTCGCGCTGGATCCGCGCGGGCAGGGCGAATCGGATCGCCCGACGGAGGGTTACGACATCCGCACCCGTGCGCGCGACCTGCATGCGTTCGCCGCTTCGATCGCGCCGGTAGTGGTGGTCGGCTGGTCGCTGGCGGCACTGGAGACCCTGCACGCCATCCATCAGTTCGGCAGCATGCCGTTCGCCGGCGTCGTGCTGGTCGACAGCTCGGTCGGTGAAGAACCGGCGCCGCCCGCTGGCTCACCGTTCATCGATGCGCTCCAGGCCGATCGCGAATCCGCCCTGGACGGTTTCGTGCGCGCGGTCTTCGCGAGCGGCCGACCCGAGGCGGAAATGCGTGCGCTGGTGGACGGCGCGCTGCGCATGCCGCTGGCGGCGAGCATCGCGCTGTTCCCCCGCGACATCCCGCGCGAGTACTGGCGCGAGGTCGTGCGGTCGATCGAGCTCCCGCTGCTCTACGCAGTGTCTCCGCAGTTCCAGGAACAGGCATGGAACCTGCGCCTGCAGCGGCCGCGTACGCAGGTCGAAGTATTCCATCGCTCGGGCCATGCATTGTTCGCGGACGAACCGGACCGGTTCAACCGGCTGCTGATCCACTTCGCACGCAAGCTCGGCGGCCCGCCCGCATGAGTGCAAACGACACGCTGCTCGCGCGCAGCCTCGCGCACGTGTGGAATCCGTGCACGCAGATGAAGCAGCACGACACCTGGCCGATGGTGCCGATCGCGCGCGGCGACGGCGCATGGCTGTACGACCTCGAAGGCCGCCGCTACCTCGACGCCATCAGCTCGTGGTGGGTGAACCTGTTCGGCCATTGCAATCCGCGCATCGGTGGTCCACTGACCGAACAATTGCGCACGCTCGACCACGTGATGCTCGCCGGCTTCACGCATCCGCCGGTGGTGGAACTGTCGGAGCGGCTCAGCGCACTGGCACCGCGCGCATCCGACAGCAGGTTGTCCGCGAGCAGCGCCCCCCTCGGCCATGCCAGTTACGCCAGCGACGGCGCCTCGGCGACCGAGATCGCGCTGAAGATGGCCTTCCACTACTGGCGCAACCGCGGCCAGCCATCGAAGCAGCGTTTCATCGCGCTGGCCGGCAGCTACCACGGCGAGACGCTCGGCGCCCTTTCGGTGACCGACCTGGCATTGTTCCGCGATGCATATGCGCCGCTGCTGAAGCTGCCGCTGATCGTGCCCGCCCCCGGCCCCGCCACCGCCCAGCCCTGCTGCGCCGGCTGCACCGCCGACGCGCTGGCGGCACTGGAAGCCGAACTCGAACGATCCGCGGGATCGGTCGCGGCGATGATCGTCGAGCCGCTGGTGCAGGGCGCCTCCGGCATGCGCATGTACCACCCCGACTACCTCGCCGGCGCACGCACCCTGTGCACGAAGCATGGCGTCCTGCTGATCGCCGACGAGATCATGACCGGCATGGGCCGCACCGGCACGATGTTCGCCTGCGAGCAGGCGGGCATCCAGCCGGACTTTCTCTGCCTGTCGAAGGGCATCACCGGCGGCTACCTGCCGCTGTCGGTCGTGCTGACCACCGACGAGGTTTACGACGCGTTCTACGACGACAGCAGCGCGCGTGCGTTCCTGCATTCGCATTCGTACACCGGCAACCCGCTCGCCTGCCGGGCTGCGCTCGCAACGCTGGACATCTTCGCGCAGGACGGTACGGTCGAGACGAACCGTGCGCGCTCGCTGCAGGTCACCGCGCGCGCACAACCGCTGACTGCCCATCCGCGGGTGCGCAACTTCCGCAACCTCGGCATGATCTGGGCCTTCGAGGTCGATTGCGAAGACACCGCGTTCGGCCGCCGGCTGTTCACCGCCGCCCTCGAGCGGGAACTGCTGCTGCGCCCGATCGGCACCACCGTCTACTTCATGCCACCCTACATCCTCGACGATGCGCAGGTCGCGCACCTGGTCGATGCCACCCTCGATGCGCTGCATGCGGTGCTGAAAGACTGATCCGACCATGCTCGCGACTGAACCGACACTCACCTTCCTCGGCGGCATCGGCGAAGTCACCGGCTCCTGCTACCTGGTCGAGATGCCCGGGCTGCGCTTCCTCGTCGATTGCGGGATGTTCCAGGGTGGGCGCGAAGCCGCCGACAAGAACCGCCGTCCGTTCCCGTTCGACCCGGCTGCGCTCGACTTCGTGCTGCTGACCCATGCGCACATCGATCACAGCGGGCTGCTGCCGAGGCTCGCTGCCGAAGGGTTCTCCGGCGCGATCCACGCGACGGCGCCCACGGCAGACCTCGCCGCGGTGATGCTGCGCGACTCCGCGTTCATCCAGCAGAAGGAAGCCGAGTGGTCGCGCAAGTCGGCCCGGTCAGCGGCCAGCCAGCACGGCTCGAAGCATCCGCAGCGCCGACACGACGACAGGGAAGTCGATCCGCTGTACCGCATGGCCGATGCCGAGCGGGCGATCGCGCTGTTCTCCGGCACCCGCTATGAGGCGCCGTTCGAGCCGCATCCGGGCGTGCGGGTCGTGTTCCGCGATGCCGGACACATCCTCGGGTCGTCCAGCGTCGAGGTCACGCTCGTCATGCCTGGCGGTACGCATCGCATCGTGTTCTCGGGCGACCTCGGCCAGCCTGGCCATCCGATCGTGCGCGATGCGGTACCCGTACCCCTGGCCGACACGCTGCTGGTCGAATCGACCTACGGCGACCGGATGCACCGCCCGATGGAGGCAACGCTGGACGAACTGGTCGAGGCACTGACCAGCGCACTCGTCGAGCGCAAGGGCAATGTCGTGATCCCGGCCTTCGCGGTGGGCCGCACGCAAGACCTGCTGATGCTGCTGATCCGCCTGACCCGCGATGGCCGGTTGCCGCCGATGGAGGTCTACGTCGACTCGCCGCTGGCCACGAGCGCGACACAGATCACCCTGAAGCACCATGCGGAACTCGACGATGAAGCCGCGCACCTCGGCCGATGGCTTGCGTCGGCAAAGGGGTATCCGCGCATCCATTTTTCGGAGTCGGTCGAAGACTCCATGTTCATCAACACGATCCGCGACGGTGCCGTGATCATTTCCGCCAGCGGCATGTGCGATGCAGGGCGGATCAAGCATCACCTGAAGTACAACCTGCCCCGTCCGGAATGCACGGTGATCATCACTGGCTTCCAGGCGCAGGGCACCCTGGGCCGGCGCATCGTCGACGGTGCACGGCTGGTGCGCCTGTTCGGGGAGGAGGTTCCGGTCCGCGCGCGGGTATTCACCATCGGCGGGCTGTCGGCTCATGCCGACCAGGGTGCGCTGCTCGGCTGGCTCGCCGGGTTCCGGCAGCCGCCCGACCATACCTGGGTCGTGCATGGCGAGGCCGGCGCCGCCTCCGCCTTCGCGCAAGTGGTCGGCGACCGGCTCGGCTGGACCGCCGCGGTGGCAGAACCCGGGCAAGCGATCGTGCTGGCGTTGAAGCCGCCGGTGCCATGACCGCGACCTTCGCCCGCAGCCAACGCGGTACGCGGACGCTGTTGCGCGCCGCCCGCGCGGCCTGCATCGCCATCCTGCTGCCGCTCGCGCTACCCTCGGTGGCACAGCCTGGCAACGGCACCGGCAACGGCGCGCAGCTGCGCGGCCGCACGCCGACGGTGGTCGCGAACGCGCTGGCCCGCTCGGGCATCCCGGAATCGGCAGTCGGCCTGCTGGTGCAGGACCTCGACGGCGGCGAACCCGTGGTCGCGCTCAACGCCGACAGCGTGATGAACCCCGCCTCGACGATGAAGCTGCTGACCACCTTCGCAGCGCTCGAACTGCTCGGTCCCTCGTTCACCTGGCGCACCGAGATGGTGACCCAGGCGCCGCAGCGCGGAGACGTACTCGACGGCGACCTGGTGATCCGCGGCAGCGGCGATCCCCGGCTGACCCAGGAGGCGTTCTGGCTGATGCTGCGCACCCTGCGTGCACGCGGCATCCGCGAGATCCGCGGCGACCTGGTACTCGATCGCAGCGCGTTCGCGATCGAGGCGCGCGATGCGTCGGTATTCGACAACGAGCCTTCGCGGCCCTACAACACACCGCCCGACGCGCTGCTGGTCAACTTCCGCGCGGTCATGGTGCGCCTGCTGCCCGACCCTCAGCGCGGCGCAGTCACGGTGAGCCTCGAGCCGCCGCTGCCGCAGGTCGCGCTGGTCGTGACAGTGAAGCCGGACGCATCGCCCGACTGCGGCAATCCGTTCGCGAAGCTCGCGGTCGACGTGCAGGGCACGGCTGCCGCCGCGAAGGTGACCGTCACCGGGAGCTATCCGCTCGCCTGCGGCGAGCGCGCCTGGCCGATCAGCGTGCTGTCGCACCGTGAGTATGTGGCCGGACTGTTCCAGCAACTGTGGCGCGATCTGGGCGGCACGCTGACCGGGCAGGTGCGTGAAGGCAGCGCCGGGGAGCGGCCGCGCGTGCTGGCGGCGCACGTGTCGCCGGCGCTGTCGGAGATCGTGCGCGACATCAACAAGTGGAGCAACAACGTGATGGCCCAGCAGCTCTACCTCGCGCTCGGCGTGCAGGGGCAGGGGCCGGGCGTTCCCGCCACCTGGGCCCGCTCGTCGCAGGCCGTCGCCGACTGGGCACGCAGCCGCCGGCTGTCGCTGCCCTCGCTGGTGGTGGAGAACGGGTCCGGCCTGTCGCGCATCGAGCGCATCACGCCGAAGGGGCTGTCAGACCTTCTGGTGGCCGCGTTCCGCTCGCCGGTGATGCCGGAACTGATGGCTTCACTGCCGCTGGTCGCCAGCGACGGCACGATGCGCAGGCGGCTGGCCAACTCGGGCATCGCCGGGCAGGCGCACATCAAGACCGGCTCATTGAACGACGTGCGCGCGATCGCCGGCTACGTGCTCGATGCACGCGGACGGCGCAGCGTGGTGGTGATGATCGTCAACCATCCGAAGGCACTGGCCGCGCAGCCTGCATTCGACGCGCTGCTCGGCTGGGCCCACCAGCGGCCGTGACAGGCGGCACGGCACGCAGGCATCCGTCGAACGCGGCACTGGCGCTGTGCGGGCTCGCGGTCGTGATGGCCATCGGCGCGGCGCTGCTGCCGCCGCTGCCGCAGCCCCCGGAGTACCACCAGTTCGCGGATCGCCGAGCCTGTGGCTGGCTGCCCAACTGCCTGGATGCCGGATCGAACCTGCTGTTCATCCTGGCCGGCACGATCGGGCTGGCCTTCCTGTGGCGACAGCGCCATCGGCCGCTGTTCGAGCACCGCGCGGAGGCCATTCCCTACTGCACGTTCTTCATCGGCATTGCGTCGATCGGGCTGGGTTCGGGCTACTACCACCTCGATCCCGACAACCATGGGCTGCTGATCGATCGCCTCGCGATGATGCTGGCATTCATGGCATGGTTCGCGGCGATCGTCTGCGAGCGCGCCGGCGTGCGCCACGGCCTGCGCCTGCTGCCCGTGTTCCTCGCCGCCGGCATCGGCAGCGTGCTCTACTGGGGCTGGAGCGAAGCCCGTGGTGCCGGCGACCTGCGTCCCTACCTGCTGATGCAGGCCTGGCCGATGGCCTGCATCGTCGCCCTGGTCTGGCTGTACCCGCCACGCTACACGCGCGGCGGCCTCGTCGTGTCGGTCATTGCCCTGTACGCACTGGCGCTCGCATTCGACCGCAACGACCGACTGGTGTTCGATGCGACCGGAGGCATGGTGAGCGGCCATACGATCAAGCATGTACTGTCAGCCATCGCGGCACTGGTAGTCGTAGCCTACCTTTCGCGCCGGCGGATGCTGACGGACTGACGTTCTTCGACTGACGCTCTTCGACTGACGCTCTTCGACTGACGCTCTTCGACGGACCCGACCCGTCTCAGCCGATCCGCTCGTGCAGCAGCGTGTTCTTCTTCAGCAGCGCCTCGTCGATGTGCACGCCCAGGCCGGCCCCCTTCGGCACATCGACATGGCCGTCGCGCACCCGGAACTCGCTCTCCGGGCACAGCGGATCCTTCACATGCGCGTTCAGGCCGAACACGAACTCGGCGGCACCCATCATGCGCGCGGCCGGCGTGCTGGCATAGAAGTGCGCACCGGCAGCCGCCTCGAGTTGCGACTGCACCGCCAGCCCGCCGCAATTGAGCTGCACGTTCGCCGCCTCGGCTACCGCGGCGATCTTCTTGCCAGCCGTGAGGCCGCCGACCTTGTACAGCTTGATGCACAGCGCATCGACCGCGCGCGCCTCTGCGAGCGCCCATGCGTCCTGCAGCGTGAACACGCCCTCGTCGGCCATCACGGGCACGCCCCCGGCCGCCTGGCGGATCTGCGCCAACCCGCGCAGGTCCCGGCGTTCGATCGGCTGCTCGATGTAGCCCAGGCCCATCGGCTTGAGCTCCGCGATGGCGAGCAGGCTGTCGGCGAGCGTCCAGCCGGTATTCGGATCGATGCCGATCATCACCTCGTCGCCCACAGCCGCGCGCACCGCAGCGAACACCTTCACGTCATGGCGCCAGCCGCGCCGGTCGGCCATCTTCAGGCACAGCACGCGGATGCCGAACTCGTTCACCGCACGCAGCGATTCATCGATCACCGTCTGCACGTCCTGGGCCATGCTGACCGACCACTCCAGCGGGATACGCGGCTGGCAGCAGCCACCGATCAGATCGTGCACCGGCCGGCCGAGCGCCTTGCCCTGCGCGTCGCGCACCGCGATGTCGAGCACCGCGCGTGCGGCCGGGTTGCCGGCGAGGCGGTTGTCGAACATCTCGTTGATCGACTCGCTGTCGAACAGCGACCGCCCGATCATCGCCGGGCCGTAGAACTCACGGATCGCCGCCACCATGCTCTGCGTGGTGTCGGCGACGAAGTGGCCGGGGCTGATCGGGCGGATCTGCCCGTAGCCGACCACGCCGTCGGCATGCACCTTCACCAGCACCGGCTTGCTGGTGATGCTGTCGTCCGGCCCGGTGTCGTAGGTGCCGCTGGCGAAGATGCGTTTCAGGCGCGTCGACAGCGCGGTGACGTGGATCTCGATGCGTTCGATCATGTAGCCATCCTGTTCAATCGGTGCGCAGGCGGAGGTCGCCGACCATCCGGCTCCAGCGGGCGTTCTCTTCCTTCAGCAGCGCGGCGAACTGCTCCGGCGTTCCACCCACCGGCTCGATCCCAAGCGTCGCCATCTGTTCGCGCACCGCAGGCACCGCGAGGGCCTGGTTTGTGTCGCGGTTGATGCGCGAGACCACGTCGGCCGGCGTGCCCGCCGGTGCCAGCAGCCCGAACCAGGTGACGACCTCGAAGCCCGGCAGGCCGCCCTCGGCGACGGTCGGGAACTCCGGCAGGATCGCCGAGCGCTTGCCCGCCGTGACCGCCAGCCCGCGCAGCTTGCCGGCTCTGATGTGCTGGATCATGTTTGTGATGTTGAGGAACATGATCGGCACCCGGCCGCCGATCACGTCCACCACGGCAGCGGCATCGCCCTTGTAGAACACCGGTGTCATCTGCACCTTCGCCATCCGCGCGAAGAGTTCCCCGGCCATGTGGGGCGAAGAGCCCACGCCACCAGTCGCGAACGAGAGTTCACCGGGCCGGGTGCGGGCGAGTGCCACCAGGTCCTTGATCGATTTCACCGGCATCGACGGCGTCACCACGACCAGCAGCGTGTTCTGCGCGGCGATCACGACTGGCGTGAAATCCCTGATCGGGTCGTAGGGCAGCTTCGGCATCATGTAGGGCACCACGGCATGCGTGGTCTGGGTGGCCATGATCATGGTGTAGCCGTCCGCCGGTGCGCGCGCGACGAACTCGGCGGCGATCGTGCCACTCGCGCCGGCGCGGTTCTCGACGACCACGGTGCGCCCGAACCGCTCGCCGAGCTGCTGCGCGACCGTGCGGCCGATGGTGTCGGTGGCACCACCCGGCACGAAACCGACGACGATGCGCACCGGCTTCGACGGCCAGGCAGGTGCCTGGGCCAGGGCACTGCCAGCCGTGCATGCCACTGCCGCCGCGAGCAGCGCGGGAACCGCCGCAGCCGGGTGCGGCGACCTGCGGGAAAGGCGCGAGTCCATGTCGATCACTCCCTCGATAGGTCCTGCATGTGGATGCTGCGCCCTCAGCCAGCGGCCGCCAGCACGAGGTCCGCGCCCTTCTCGCCGATGGCGATCGCGGGGATGTTGGTGTTCGACGACGGGATGGTCGGGCAGATGCCAGAGTCGATGACGCGCAGGCGATCCACCCCACGCACGCGCAGCTGCGGGTCGACCACCGCCGCGTCGTCGACGCCCATCTTCGTCGTGCCGACCATGTGCCAGCTCGTCTGGATCGTGCCGCGCATGTACTCTAGCAGGCCCTGATCATCGTCGACCTCCGGTCCCGGCCGCGTCTCGCGCACGATCATCGACCCGAGCGCGGGCATCTGCGCGACCTTGCGGGCGATGCGCATGCCGGCGAGGAACATCATCGCGTCGCTCTCGTTCGACAGGTACTTCGGATCCATGCTCGCCTGCTTCAGCGGATCCGGCGACTGCAGGTGCACCGTCCCGGTCGAGCGTGGCTGCAGCACGGTGACGCCGAAGGTGAAGCCCGGGAACGGATCGAGACCGTAGCGGGCGGTCCGCGCATAACGGTCCTTCCCCGACAGCGGCAGCAGTCGCAGCACCATGTCGGGCCGCTTCGCATCCGGCATCACCCGGTAGTTCATCTGTGCGCTGGCCGAGCAGATCGTCAGCAGCCCTTCCCGCTTCAGGATGAAGCGCAGGCCTTCGCGCATCTTCCGGATCGGGTTACGCAGCACGTCGTTGATCGTGATCGGCTGGCTGCACTCGAAGGTCATGCGCGAGTTCGGATGGTCACGCAGGTTTTCGCCGACGCCCGGCAGCGCGTGCACCAGCGGGATGCCGAAGCGCTGCAGGAGGTCCGGGTTGCCGATGCCGGACAGTTCAAGCAGGTGCGGCGAAGCCAGCGGTCCGGCCGACAGGACCACCTCCCGGCGCGCCTTCACGGCGCGGATCTGGTCGCCCTGACGGTACTCCACGCCGGTGGCGACCTTGCCATCCATCAGCACGCGCGTCGCAACCGCCTCGGTGAGCACGGTGAGGTTCGGCCGGCGGATCGCCGGGCGCAGGTAACCCGCCGCGGAACTGTTGCGCAGGCCCTTGCGGGTCGAGTACTGCAGGTAGAACGCGCCTTCATAGCTGCCGTCATTGTAGTCGGGCAGGTACGGATAGCCTGCTTCGGTGCAGGCACCGACGAACGCATCGGCCAGCGCATCGAAGCGGTCGAGCCGGGTGCAGTGGATCGGGCCTCCCCGTCCGCGCACCGCCGGGTCACCCTCGGGGAAGTCCTCCAGCCGCTTGAAGATCGGCAGCAGGTCTTCGTAGCCCCAGCCCGTACAATCCATCCGGTCGCGCCAGGCATCGTACTCGGCCGGATCCCCGCGCACGAACAGGTTGCCGTTGATCGAACTCGATCCGCCGATCACGCGCCCGCGCGACCACTTCTGCGGCTTGCCGTTCAGGTGCACCTGCGGCTCGGTCTCGTAGGGCCAGGTCCAGCGCGTGCTGTTGAGCACGTTGGCCACCATCAGCGGCACCTGGATGTTGATGTTGTTGTCACGGCCGCCGGCTTCGATCAGCAGCACCTGGTGCCGCCCGTCGGCGCTCAGGCGGTTGGCGACCGCGCAGCCCGAAGAGCCCGATCCGACGATCACATAATCGAACGCGGCATCCTGCGGGATAGTCGATACGTACATGGCTTGCTCCGTCTACTCAGGCTTGATGCCGGCCGCCTTCACCACGCGCTCCCAGCGCGGGATCTCCTCGCGGATGAAGCGGGCGAATTCGTCGGGGGCGTTGCCGACCGGCTCGAAGCCCTGCCGGACCATGCTCTCTCGCACCGCGGGCACCTGCATCGCGGCGACGATCTCCTTCGACAGCACGTCAACCACCGGCTTCGGCACACCCGAGGGCAGCAGCAACCCATACCAGGAGGCCGCGTAGTAGCCGGGCAGGCCGGCCTCGGCCAGCGTCGGCACGTTGGGCAGCGCCGGGTTGCGGTTCGAGATCGACACGCCGATCGCGCGCATCTTGCCGGCGTTGATCATCGGCAGTGCGGTCGGTATCGAAGTGAACAGCGTCGCGACCTCGCCCGACACCAGTCCGACCACCGACGGTGCGCCACCCTTGTACGGGATGTGCACCATGCGCACGACAGCCTGGGACAGCATCAGTTCCATCGCCAGGTGGGTGATGTTGCCGATGCCGCCGGAACCGAACGACAGTTCGCCCGGCTTGGACTTCGCCAGCGCGATCAGCCCCTTCAGATCCTTCACCGGCAGGCTGGGATGCACGACCAGCACCGAAGGCCCTAGCGCCACCAGGCTCAGCGGAATGAAGTCCTTGCGGATGTCGAACGGCGGCTTCGCAGACAGGCTCGGGATGGCGATGGTCGAATTGGCCATCAGCATCGTGTGGCCGTCGGCCGGCGCGCGCGCGACGATGTCCCCGGCGAGGTTCCCGGCGGCGCCGGGCCGGTTGTCGACGATGAAGTTGCTGCCGAAGCTCTCGGTGAGCTTCTGGGCGATCGAGCGTGCCGCGATGTCGGTGCCGCCGCCGGCACCGAAGCCGACGACGATGCGCACCGGTTTCGACGGGAAGGGCTGCGCGAGGGCAGGCGACGCCACGAGGGATAACGCGGCCAAGGCCGTTGCGATGGCGCGCATCACGCGACAGCCGTCTGTGCGTACCGCGCATGCGCTGGCAGCGCGAGCGCGTCGGCCGCCTCGCAAGGCCGGTGTCCCTCCACCTGAGCCGCATACAGCACACGCCGGCTGTCGGACTGGAACGCGTCGCGCCTGTGCAGCGTCGCGCGGTTGTCCCACACGACCACGTCGCCGACCGCCCATTCATGCACATAGGTGAACTTCGGCTGCACCGTGTGCGCCCACAGTTCATCCAGCAGCGCCTCGGAGTCCTCCAGCGACAGTCCGTTCACGTAGGCACCGTGGCGGCGGCCGAGGAAGATCATGTTACGGCCGGTCTCCGGATGCGTCGAGATCACCGGATGGCTGGGCCCCGGCACCTCGCGGATGTCCATGTCGAGCGAGGCACCCGGCCGGACCTGCATCGCGGTGTCGACGATGTTGGCCTGCTTGATGGTCATGCCGCTCAAGCGGCGCTTCATCGCGTCCGGCAGCGTGTCGTAGGCCGCGTAGCAGTTGGTGAAGTAGGTGAGGCCGCCTGCGGGCGGTATCTCGACGGCGAGCAGCATGCGCGCGGCGGTCGGCGCTTCCTTGAACGAGAAGTCGGAATGCCAGACCACCTCGCCATCGCCGAGGATACCGACCGACTTGCCATTCTCCTTGACGTTGGTGACGACTGTCACCTCCGGCGGCAGGTTGAACACCTTGTTCGCGGTGCGCTCTTCGAGGCCGCGCTTGTGCAGCGCCGACGAGGTCACCGGCGTGCCGAAGCGGCGTACCAGCGTGACTAAGTCCTCTGCGGCGAAACGCTGGCCGCGGAACACGAGCAGCAGGTTCTCCAGCCAGATGTCGTGCAGCCGGTCGAACATCGCATCGTCGATCTTCGTGAGGTCGACGCCGCGCACTTCGGCACCCAGTGCGGCACGGGCCAGTACGACTTCGATCGGGCCGGGCTTCTGGGCGCCGGCGGCAGTTACAGGGGTCATCGCATGCTCTCCTCGCTGGGCCATGCAGGGCATGGCACGGTGCCGCAGGTCAGTCGCCCGCATACACCTTCAGGTAACTCGACCGCCCGCCATCGGCGGCGATGGTAGTGCCGGTCAGCATCCGCGATTCGTCGGAGGCCAGGAACACGGCGATCGGCGCGATGTCGTCCGGCTCGCCCTTCGAAAATGGGTACAGCTTCTGGAACGTCGCCCGCTCGCGCGCCGCCGGCGAAGCGGGATCGAGGCCGCCGCCCTCGTAGCGGCCGATCGCCCGCTCGGTGCGCACCGAGCCGGGCGCGATCGCGTTGGCGCGGATGCCATGGGCCACGTACTGCGCGGCCAGCGTCTTCGTGAACGAGATGATGCCGCCCTTGGTCGCGGCATAGGCCGGCTTCACCGAGCCGACCAGCCCGAGATGCGAGGTGACGTTGATGATCGATCCGCTGCCAGCCTTCATCATGTGCGGGATGCCGTGGCGGCACATCAGGAACGGATGCAGCAGGTTCAGCGCCATCGTACGGTGCCAGACATCAAGGTCCATCTCGTGCACCGGACGGTCATCCTGCGACGAGCCGCCAGCGCAGTTGAACAGTACGTCGATGCGGCCGAATTCACTCGCAGTCGCCGCGATCGCATCGCGCACGCTGTCATCCTGCGTCACGTCGGTGTGCACGAACAGCGCACGGCCGCCCTCCTCGACGATCTGGCGCGCCGCGGCTTCACCCAGCGCCCGGTCGATCTCGAACAGCGCGACGCCCGCGCCTTCGCGCGCACAGGCACGCGCGGTCGCCTTCGCGATGCCGGCACCGGCACCGGTGAGGCAGACCACCTTTCCTTCCAGCCTTGCCACTGCGCCTCTCCTCGTCTGCCGCGGCCCGTCTGCCAATCAACCGGGCCGCTGGCATGCATCGACTGTAGCCGTTGCAGCGCCGGCGCTCAAGATGCGGTCTGGCATGCACCATGCCGGCAGGGAATACTGACCGTGTCCGTTTGTCCCGCCGGATAGGCGAGGTGCGCGATGATCGCATCGCTGCAATCGCGCGGTACGACTTGCTCGAGAAAGACCCGTGTGGTCCACCGACATCCAAGCCTGCGCTACGCCGGCTTCGCGCTGTGCCGCGATCGCCAGATTCGCCGTCAGGGGGAGCCGTCAGGGGGCGTCAGGGGGTCTTGAGTTTTGCATCGACGCGAAACTCAAGCGAGGTCGGGTGTTCATCGCGTCGACGCAAAACTCAAGACCTGACCCCAATTCCTCACAATTCCTCAATTCCAAAGACCCAATTCCAATTCCGCGTTCCGCAAGCTCCAGCACGATCACCTTCTCGCCGATGGTGCACCAGACGCAGGCGGCGCAAATGCCGGTTCAGTCGATCCGCGCACCGGTGGCCTTGACCACCTTCGCCCACTTCGGGATCTCGCGCGCGATGTGCTTCGCGAAGGCCTCGGGCGAGCCACCGGCCACGGTGGCCCCCAGTTTCGCGAGCCGCGCGCGAAGCTCGGCACTTGCGAGCGCCTTGTTGGCCGCTGCATTGATCCGGTCGACCACCTCGCGCGGCGTGCCTGCCGGCCCGAGAAGCCCGTACCAGATGTCGGCCTGGTACCCGGGCAACGTCTCGGCGATGGTCGGCACCTGCGGGGCGGCGGGCGAGCGTGCCGCCGAGGTGATACCCAGCGCGCGAAAGCGGCCGGACTCGATGAACGGCAGCGACGGCAGCAGACCGTCGACCATCAGCGAAACCTCGCCGCCGAGCAGCGCCGTCCGCCCGGGCGTCGA
The DNA here is from genome assembly GCA_020248265.1 of Rhodocyclaceae bacterium. NCBI lineage: Bacteria > Pseudomonadati > Pseudomonadota > Betaproteobacteria > Rhodocyclales > Rhodocyclaceae > Rhodocyclaceae bacterium. The sequence continues at coordinate 100,865 of JADCHX010000021.1, read as the reverse complement.
ACCCTTGTACGGCACGTGCTGGATGTCGATGCCCGCCATCGTGGCGAACAGCGCGGCATTCAGGTGGGGCGTCGAGCCCGACCCGGACGAGGAATAGAAGAGTTCCCCGGGGCGCTTCTTCGCCAGCGCGATCAGGTCCTTCAGCGTCTTCACCGGTAGCGCCGCCGGCACTACCAGCACCGAGGTGGTGTCGGCTACCTGCACGATGGCGGTGAAGTCGCGCTCGACGTTGAAGGGCAGCTTCGGATAGAGGGCGGGATTGATGGCCACGGGACCCACGCCCCCCATGACCAGCGTGTAACCGTCGGCGGCCGCCTTGGCCACCACCTCCATGCCAAGGATGCCGTTGGCACCCGCCCGGTTCTCCACCGTGATCGGCACGCCCAGCAAGGGTTCCATCGCCTGCGCGACATCGCGCGCGAGGGTGTCGCCGGTGCCCCCCGCAGCCAGCGGAACGATCAGCCTCAGCGGGCGTGCCGGCCACGGCTGGGCGGCAAGCGTGCCGGCGGCCAGCACGAGTATCACGGCGACGGCCCCGCGCAGGGCAGGCAGCGGGGTTGCCGCACGGCGGGTGACCGGCACCGCGCGCGGAGCGGTCGGCGGGGTGAGCGGACGGGGCATGGAAGGTTCCTCGCGGTCGCGGTGCCCGAGGATGCTCTGGATGCGCGGCCCCGGCAAGTTGAAGTCTCTTCAACCGACAGGCGAATTGGGGTCAAGTCTTGCCTGTTGCTTCCAACCAGAGTCCGACGATCACTGTGCGACTCGCTGGGCTACCTCTGATGCATGTCCAGGGTGACGCGGGGCAGGTTACTGCGGGACCCGCGGTTGGGCCGTCATCGCGCCGATGCAAAACTCAAGACTTGACCCCAATTCCATTCAAGACTTGACCCCAATTCCACCAATTCCACATTGCCGCAAGCGGATCGGCAACCAGCGCCGCACGCGCCGTCACTGCGTCACGAACGGCAGCTGGGGATCACCACCCAGGCTGTTCTCTGTCGATCCGGACAGCCAAGCGGCCCGCGGGTGGCATGATCGCGGGGTCGAAAGAACGGAAAGGCGGCGATGGTGTCGGGCAGCAGTCAGGTCGAGCAGGGGCACGGAGCTGCCGCCTGGCGAGTAGAGGCACCGGACACGGGGCAGCCGGTCGCGGTGCGCCTGAGCGGGCGATGGCACCTCCAGGCGCTGGCGGCGCGCCAGAAGGAAATCGCGGCGGATCTCGACGGTCTGGTCGCGCGCCACCCGCAGGCCGGCTGGGACCTGCGCGAACTGGCGCGGCTCGACAGCCTGGGCGCGGTGCTGCTGTGGCGCGCCTGGGGGCGGCGTCTGCCGGCCCGGATCGATCTGCGACCCGAGCAGCGCGCGCTGTTCGCGCGGCTCACGGCGGCTGCAGCGACGCGCGGCGAGACCGCCACGACGCCGGAAGACCGGGCCGCCTCGGAGGAGTCTCAGGCCCGGCAGGTGCTGTCCCACGCGGTCGATCTGGTCGCCTTGACCGGCCAGTGCATGCTCGATCTCGCGCGCGTGGCCGTCCGGCCGTCGCGCCTGCCCTGGCGCGACCTGTCCGCAGCGGTGTTCCGCACTGGCGCGCAGGCGCTGCCGATCACCGCGCTGGTCGGCTTTCTCGTCGGCGTCGTGTTCTGCTACCTGTCCGGCAGGCAGTTGCAGCAATTCGGTGCCGACGTGTTCATCGTCAACCTGCTGGGCATCACGGTCGTGCGCGAGCTGGGTCCGATGCTCGCGGCGATCCTGGTGGCCGGGCGTTCTGGCTCGGCGATCACGGCGCAGATCGGCGTGATGCGGCTCAATCAGGAACTGGACGCGATGACGGTGCTGGGCATCGCGCACGGCCTGCGGCTCGTGCTGCCGCGCGTGCTGGCGCTCGCGATCGTGGTCCCGCTGCTGGTGGCCTGGACGAGCGTGGCGACACTGGCCGGGGGCGTGCTCGCCGCCCAGGTCGAACTCGGGCTGTCCGCCGGGCAGTTCATCGAGCGGCTGCGAGTGACGTTGCCGCTCCTCAATGTCGGCATCGGGCTGCTGAAGGGCGTGGTGTTCGGCGTGCTCGTGGCCATCGTGGCCTGCCACTTCGGCCTGCGCACCCGGCCCGACACCGCAAGCCTCGGGCGCAGTGTCACCGCATCGGTGGTCATCTCGATCACCGTGGTGATCCTCGCCGACGCGGTGTTCGCGGTCGCCTTCTCCGGCATGGGGCTGCGGCGATGAACGGTCCGGCGGAGATCGTGCTGGAAGTCGCGCAGCTCGAGACGCGCTTCGGCAGCCAGACGGTGCATCGTGACCTCTCGCTGCAGGTACACCGGGGCGAGGTGCTGGCGGTGGTGGGGGGCTCGGGCAGCGGCAAGACCACCCTGCTGCGCCAGTTGCTGGGGCTGGAGCGCCCGGCAGCCGGACGGATCGCGGTGTTCGGAACCGAACTCGCGACGGCCGGGCCAGACGCGCTGGCGGCGGTGCGTGCGCGCTGGGGCGTGCTGTTCCAGCAGGGCGGGCTGTTCTCGGCGCTCGGTGCGCTGGACAACGTCGCGCTGCCGCTGCGCGAACTGCGCTGCCTCGACGACGCGCTGGTGCGCGACGTGGCCGCGCTCAAGCTGTCGATGGTCGGCATCGGGCCGGAACACCATGGCAAGCGTCCATCCCAGCTGTCAGGTGGCATGGCGCGCCGGGTGGGGCTTGCCCGCGCGATCGCCCTCGACCCCGAACTGCTGTTCCTCGACGAACCCACCGCAGGGCTCGATCCGGTGCTGGCCCGCAGCTTCGTCGGGCTATTGCGCGAACTGGCCGCCGAACTGGCCCCCACCGTGGTGATCATCACGCACGACCGCGAGACGGTCGAGGCACTGGCCGATCGCGTGGCGGTACTCGCGCATGGGCGCATTGCAGCCATCGGCCCGGTGGCCGAGGTGGCGGCCCTGGACGATCCGGCGGTCGCCGCGTTCTTCGCCGCGAGCCCGCCGTCGGTCGCCCCCGGAGACACCGCTGCGGCGCGCGCGGCCGACTGACAAACCCGTCACAATACGAAGATGGAAGATCGTTCACACGCGCTGCTCGCCGGCCTGTTCGTGCTCCTGCTCAGCGTGGCGGTGGCGGTGGCGTATTTCTGGCTGCGCGACACCGACGAGCCGCGCGATCGCTACCTGCTGGTGACCACCGGTTCGGTGAGCGGGCTGGGTTCCCAGGCACCGGTACGGCTGCGTGGCGTGCAGATCGGGCGGGTTGAGTCGGTCCGCTTCGACCCCGAGAACCCCCGCCAGATCCTGGTGTCGATCCGCGTCGACCGCGGCGCCCCGATCACCCGTGAAACCCGCGCCCGGCTCGGCTTCCAGGGCGTGACCGGCATCGCGCACGTGAGCCTCAGCGACGGCGGTAGTGCCGCCGAGCGGCTGGTGCCCGACCCCGCGAATCCGCCGCGCATCCCGATGGACCCGTCGCTGCTCGACCAGTTGCGCGCCAGCGGACCGGAACTGATCGCCGACCTCGAGGAGGTGGCCGCTCGCGTGTCGCGGCTGCTCTCCGACGACAACCTCGCTCGCGTGAGCGCGACGCTGCTCTCCGCGCAGCGCGCCGGCGAGCGGCTGGCGGCGCTCGCCGAGCGCGCCGGGCCGGTGGTCGACGCTTCGGGCAGCCTGGTGCGCGAGGCGGGAGGTTCGCTGCGCCGCGTCGAGCAGCTCGCAGGGGAACTCACCACGCTCACGCGCGAGGCGGGCGCGCGGCTGAACGACGTAGAACGCGCGCTGCGCGCAGCCGAGCGTATGGGCGAGGGCGGGCGCGCGGCCAGCGACACCCTGCTCAACGTCGCCTGGCCGCAGATGTCGTCGTTCATGGATGAACTCGCACGCAACGCGCGCGCGATCGAGCGGGCCGTCGTCGATCTGCAGTCACAGCCGCACAGCCTGCTGTTCGGGCGGAGCCCCGCCGCGCCCGGGCCCGGGGAGATCGGGTACGTGACCCCACCATGGCCACCCCGGTGAGCGCCGTGCAGGCCGCAGCGACAAGCGCCCACCCGTCCCCTCAGACGAGGTGCACACGATGAATCACCCGTTCTCCCCGTCGGGCGCCACGCGCCGGCGTCTCGTTGTAGCCAGCGCGTGGCTGCCGCTGGTCGGCTGCACACTGGTGCCGGAACGTCCGGTGGCGCCAGCGCGCCACGACTTCGGTCCGGCAGCCCCCCTGCCTGCCACGGCCGCGATGCTGCCCGCGCCGGTGGCCATCGGTACCGTGGCTGCGCCCGACTGGCTGGATGGCCACGCGCTCGCCTACCGCCTGCTGTGGGAGACCCCGGGTCGCCTGCGGACCTACGCCGGCACCGGCTGGGCGGCGGCCCCGTCGGCGCTGCTCGCCGAGCGGCTGCGCGAGCGGGCGGCAGCCCGAGGCGGCTCGGCGCGCGTGCACGCGGTCGAGGGGGCTGCGCCGGTGGCCATGCTGCGCGTGGACCTCACCGAGTTCGCGCAGTGGTTCGACGCGCCGGACCAGGCCCGCGCGGTGGTCCGCGTTCGCGCGAGCCTGCTCTCTGCGCTCACGCGTGCGCCGATCGCCCAGCGAGCCTTCTCCAGTGAACGGCCCTGCGCCACGCCCGATGCCCCTGGCGCGGTGAGTGCGCTGATCGTCGCCTCCCAGCAGGTGGTCGACGACCTGCTCGACTGGGCGGCCCACGCGCTCGCTCAGCGGGGCTAGTCCCGAGGCACCGGCTCCGGACGCGGCATGAACTCGAGGGCAAGCGGGGTGATCTGGCCGTCGGCCCGCACGCGCATGCGCAGCACGCCCTGCAGCGACGGGTCCGCCAGCTGCCGCTCCAGGCCGGGGGCCTTGTCCTGGGGAATGTAGAGGCGACCGGTCGAGAGTCCACGACCCGGGCCCGGCTCGCGGACCGGCTGCGCGCAAGACCGGTCGGCCCGGGTGACCGCCTCGATCCGGGGCGGGGTACCGACGAGGCACAGCTCGCCGGAGCTGCCCGATGCGGCGCCCTCGGGCAGCCCGGGCCAGCGGTAGCGATAGACGATGTAGTGCCCGCGCAGCAGGTCGCGCGGATCGACACCGGCGACCGGGACCTCCCACTCGGTGCCTTGCTGAGCACGGCTGTGGGCAATGGCCCAGACGCCCCCCAGCCCGAGCAGCGGCAGCGCGAGCGTGGCGAGGCGAAGCAGCGTGCGATGACTCGGCCGGTTCATGCGCGGCGGTCCCCCGGAGGCTCGGGGCGGGCGGGCGCGAAGCGGTTGGCGATGCGCAACGCGCACCAGGCCACCGCGAGCACCAGCAGCCCGGCCAGGATCAGCCCCGCACCGCTGGTGAGCAGGTCGGAGGCCAGTTCGAAGCTCAGGACGACCAGGCGCAGCGCGATCAGCGCGACGGCCTGCTGGAAGGTCGCGCGCCAGCCGGCGCGCAACGCGGCGGCGGCGAGTCCTGCCCACAGCCCCATGAACAGGAGCGCGGCCATCGTCTGGCGGCCACTCAGCAGCCAGGCGAGCAAGGGCACGGCCGCGAGGCCGGCGAACACCTGCGCCTCGAGGCGCCCGAGGGTGTCGCGCGCGAACACGCGTACCAGGGCGGCTGCGGCGAGCAGCGTGAGCGCGGCAGTGACGGCTGCGGCGAGCTCGCCCTCGCGGTTGGAGGGCCCCTCGATGAACGCGCAGGCGACCGCGGCGGCGCTGGCGAGCGCAGCGGCGTAGGCGAGCGCGAGGTGATTGAGCGAGTGCCACAGGCCCGCGCGTCGGCTGCGACCCAGCGCCACCGCGGCGAGCCCGGCCACCAGCACTGGCATCGCGAAGGCAAGGCTCACCCGGGCCGCCATCAGCGTGGGATCGCCCGATGGCGAGCGCTCGGCGAAGGACAGGCTGGACAGGCCGTAGCTCCATCCGAACCCGGCGAGGGTCACGACGAGCAGCAGCGCGATCAGGTGGCCACGGCCGCGGGCGAGCAGCAGGGGGGCGAACAGCAGCAGCCATAGCCCCAGAGGCACGTGCAGTGGCGAACTCGTCTGGTAGACCTGGCCCAGGTGCCCGAAGAAGGTGAGCCCCAGCATGCCCAGCACGAACAGCAGCGCGTCGTGGTCCCGGCGCTGCAGGGCGACCGCGCACCCGGCGATGAGCGCGAAGTGGACCGCGAGCCGGGCGAGACCGGGGATCGCATCCCAGTTGGCGGCCACCACCGAGACCAGCCCGAGGCCGATCGCCAGCACGGCGACGGCAATGACGGCGCGCAGTCCGAGCGGTCGCGCGTGCCCGGCCTCCCAGTCGCGGATACGCGCGGCGGTGGCAGCGTCGAGCAGGCCGGCGTCTTCCCAGGCCTTGAGCTTGCGCAGGGACATGCGTGCAAGGATACCGCCCTGTCGCCGCGGGGTGTCGCGGGGTATCCCCGGTCACGTATCGCCGACCGCACCTGGGACCTGCCGACCCTGGTCACCCGCGTGCGGCCTCGCCGAGGCCCGCGGCAGCCCCGGACGCCACGTGTCACCGAGATCTCCGGACTTCGCCGACTCCATCCGGATCGATGATGCCGTCGCTGCCGATCCTGCGCCAGCGGCGCCCGGCCCACGTAGCGACACCGCCGCTCGAGCTTCGCGCGCTGGCCGGGCTTGGTCGACACGCCCGCGCGCAGCGAGAACCCGCCAGCCTGCGCCGCGCCGCTGCGCTTCTGCCTCGCCCTGCGCGGCCACCGTCTGCAGCGTGAACACCTTCTGCCCTGCACGCGGGCCCACCGCGATCCGCCAGTTGGTAAATTTGCCCCTGTGGATCGGGCTCGACGATCAGCAACAGCGTGTCATCGAGGCGGTGCACGAGATCCTGTCTGGATAAGCTGCGGCGAAAGACCGCAGGCGGTCAGTCGATCAGTCGCCCCGACTGGCGGAAGGGGTGGCGCGGCCCCCAGTCGCCGAGCACCGCAGTATGGGTCACCAGGCGCATGCCGTCCCACTGGTGCAGCTGGTAGCCCGGCGGCTCGAGCACGAAGTCATCGCGTGCGCCCGGGGTGAGATCAAGCGCGATCTGATGCGCCGGGCTCGGGCACACCGAGGCCACGGTGCCGCCGAAGCGCGCGTGGATCGAGCGGTGCAGGTGCCCGCAGAGCAATCGTTCGACCTGCGGATGGCGGGCGATCACGCACGCGAGTTCGTCCGCGCCGGCGAGTCCGATCAGGTCCATGTGCGCGATGCCGGTACGAAACGGCGGGTGGTGCATGAGCACCACGGTCGGTGCGTCCGCTCGCGCGGCGAGCGTGTGTTCGAGCCAGTCGAGCCGGCGGGCGCAGAGCTCTCCGCGGCCGTGCCCGGGCACCTGGGTATCGATCGCGACCAGCCGTACCGGATACTCGTCGATCGCGTATTGCACGAACTCGTCGTGCTGGCGCAGCCAGGGGTGGTCGGGGAACGCGCGTCGCAGCGCGTCTCGGCCGTCATGGTTGCCCGGCAGCAGGTAGAGCGGCATGTGCAGGGGCGCGAGCAGCTCGCGCAGCAGCGCGTACTCGTCGTCGCGGCCGTAGTCGACGAGGTCGCCGGTGGCGACGACCACGTCGGGGCGGGGCGCGAGCGCCGCGATCGCGGCCACGCAGGCCTCGAGCATGGCCGCAGTGTCCACCACGCCATAAGCGCGGCGGCGAGCGGCCTTGATGTGCAGATCGGTAATCTGGCAGATGAGCATGGTCTCTTCACATCGTCGACAGTGGCACGACCGGGTTCGCGGCTTTCCCCGCGGTTCATCGCACTGTAACCTGCAGGCGTGAGGCTACGGCGCTAGGCGCGAGTGGGCTTGACGGAAGATAAGGACTCAAGATGACAAATGCATGGAGCGATCGCCGACCGGCGCGGCGCGCACTGGCCGTGATGGTCGGTGCCGGCCTGGTGTGCGGTGCCGTCGGGGTCTCGGCGCAGGCCTGGCCGCAACGGCCGGTCCGAGTGGTAGTGCCATTCCCCGCGGGCGGCATCGTCGACATCATCGCGCGCGCGCTGGGCGAACCGATGGCGAAGTCGCTCGGCCAGCCGTGGGTGGTAGAGAATCTCACCGGGGCATCGGGCTCGATCGGCACCGACGCCGTGGCGCGCGCGGCAGCCGACGGGCATACGCTGCTGCTGGCGAGCCCTTCGCACACCACCAACCTCAGCCTGGTGAAGGCTCTGCCGTGGCATCCGCTGCGCAGCTTCTCCCCGGTGACGATGGTGGGCAGCATCCCCAACCTGATCCTGGCGCATCCGGTGCTTCCGGTGAAGTCGGTGCGCGAACTGGTCGCGCTCGCGAAGCGGCGCCCCGGCGATCTCAACTACGCATCGGCCGGGCCCGGGTCGGCGATCAACCTCGCCGGCGAGATGCTGCGCACGATGGCGGGCATCGATGTCGTCCACGTACCCTACCGCGGTCAGCCCGAGGCACTCGCCGCACTGCTCGCGGGCGAGGTGCAGTTCATGCCGCTCACCGTCGCGCTGGCTGAGGCCCCGGTACGTGCCGGGCGGGCAAGGGCGCTGGCGGTGACCTCGACGCGCAGGCTGCAGGAGTGGCCGGATCTGCCCACGGTCGCCGAGAGCGGCTATCCGGCCTACGAGGTGAGCACCTGGTTCGCCTTCCTTGCGCCGGCGGGTACGCCGACACCGGTAGTGGCCCGGCTCAACGACGAGTTGCGCGCGGCGCTGCGCCTGCCGCAGATCGAGAAGCGGCTGCTCGGACTGGGCATGCAGATCGAGACTGGCTCGCCGTCGGAGCTGGCCTCCTTCCTCGAGCGCGACGTCGAGCGCTGGGCTAAGGTGGTGCGCGCGGCCGGCATCTCGCCCCTCTGACCGGAGCGGAGGCGATGGCACCCAACATCCTGCTGATCATGGCCGACCAGCTGGCCGCGCCTGCGCTGCCTGCCTATGGTCACCGCGTGGTACGCGCGCCGAGCCTCGACGCGCTGGCTGCGCGCTCGGCGGTGTTCGAGGCTGCCTACTGCAACTTCCCGATCTGCGCGCCTTCGCGCTTCTCGATGCTCGCCGGGCGCCTGCCCTCTGCGATCGAGGCCTGGGACAACGCCTGCGAGTTCCCGGCGACAGTGCCCACGATGGCCCATTACCTGCGCGCCGCCGGCTATCGCACGATGCTGGTGGGGAAGATGCACTTCATCGGGCCCGACCCCCTGCACGGGTTCCACGAGCGGCTTACCACTGACATCTATCCGGCCGACTATGCGTGGACCCCCGACTGGTCGCGCAGCCCGAACGACAAGCCGACCGGGATCAGCATGCGCGGCATCGTCGAGGCCGGCCCCTGCGCGCGCAGCCTGCAGATCGACTACGACGAAGAGGTGGCCCACCAGTCGGTGCAGCGGCTGTGGGATCTCGCGCGCGCGCCGCGCGAGGCGCCCTTTTTCATGGTGGCCTCGTTCACCCACCCGCACTCGCCGTTCACCATCGGCCAGCGCTGGTGGGACCTGTACCGGCACGAGGACATCGACATGCCCTCGGTACCCGAGATCCCCTACGAGGCGCTGGACGGACACAGCCGCTGGCTCTACCACGCGCACGGACGCGACCTGCACCGCGTGACGCCGGAGCATGTGCGCCGTGCGCGGCACGCCTACTACGGGATGATCAGCTACGTCGACGACAAGGTCGGCCAGTTGCTCGCCGTCCTCGAGCAGTCGGGGCTCGACCGCGACACTGTGGTGGTGTTCACCGGCGACCACGGCGAGATGATGGGCGAGCGCGGCATGTGGTTCAAGCAGACCTTCTACGAGTGGTCGGCACGCGTGCCGCTGATGGTGTCGTGGCCGGGCGTGGTGGCCCCGCGCCGCTTGCGCGAAGTGGTCTCGCTGGTAGACCTGCTGCCCACGCTGCTGGGTATCGCCGACCCGACGGGCATCGTGAGCCCGGTCGATCCGCTCGATGGCCGTACGCTGCTGCCGCTGCTGCGCGGCGAGACGGCCGAGGGCGAGGGTCTTGCGATCTCGGAATACACTGCCGAGGGCGTGTGCGCCCCCGCGCGCATGGTGCGCCGGGGTCGCTGGAAGTATGTGTACACCGAAGGCCTGCCGCCGATGCTGTTCGACCTCGAGGACGATCCCCGCGAGTTGCACGACCGCGCAGGTGAGGCTTCGCTGCGAGCGATCGAGGGCATGCTGCACCGGCGGCTGCTCGAGGGCTGGGATCCGCAGGACATCGCACGGCGCGTGGCCGATAGCCAGCGCCGTCGCCTCTTCCTCAAGGCGGTGTGCGAGGCCGAGGACTACCCGGCGTGGACCTGGACGCCGCCGGTCGACGCACGCCGCCAGTACGTGCGCGCAGGCGGCAGCGTCGGTCCCACCAATGCGAAGGCGATGGCGCGCTTTCCGTTCGTGCCGCCCACGCCGCCGGACACGGTCTGAGCCGGGCCTGTCCGTTACAGCTACAGGCGAGCCCGGCGCCGGGTCTCAGTTCGGACGCTGCGGGTCGGCCGGCCTGCCGGGACCGGCGATCGAGCGCTGGTCATCGGCGATGGCGGTGGTGCTGGCCTCGCCCGAGATACGCGACCGCATGCAGGCGCAGGGGATGGATCCGTGGATCTCATGCCCCGCCCAGTTCGGCACGCTGCTAAACCCCGACCTCGCGTTGTACGGAAATCAAGTTAAAGAAAATGTCGAAGAAGGTCGGGATTGTCGGTCTCACCGTCATCGTCGGCCTTACTGGATGCGCTACTGCTTCCAAGGACATCGCATCCGTATCCGTGTCGCCGCTGCAATACCACGCCTACGACTGCCGCCAACTGGCGGCTGAATACACACGCATCAGTGTCCGGGTGCGACAGCTGGGTGGCCGACTTGATGAAGCGGCGTCGAATGACGCTGCGATCATGGGCGTCGGTCTCGTGGTGTTCTGGCCTGCGTTGCTCTTCCTCGGTGGGACGAGACAGCAGGAAGCCGAATACGCGCGCTTGAAAGGTGAGTACGACGCCGTTCAGCAGGCTGCCATCGAGCAGAAATGTCCATCCATGGTCGCACCCAAGCCGGTGGTGCCGCCCAAGGAGGCGACGGTGAACGAGGCCGGCGTGCGGGGTCAGCGACTGCTCGGAGACGCCATCGCCCAACACCTTCCCCCTACCCGTCAGACTTTTGTCTTCACGCGCGCCGGCAACGAGATGCGGTCGTTCTCTACTCGTGGCTCCGACTTTCGCGCAGTTGAACTCGACGGCACAGAGGTGACCGGCTCGACCAGGGTCGATCTAGGCAACGACGTCGTCTGCTTTACGGTGAATCCGATCGGCATTCGCATGCGTGCGCTTTCGATGTTCGACTGCTTCGAGATATGGGATGTCGGCAGCGGCGAGTTCGAGATCCGCCAGAAAGGCAGGTCCACGGGCATGGCCTATCGGATACAGTGATCGAAGGCCGGCGCGAATAAAACTTTCAAACGCCCCTGCGGCCGCGGCCTTGAGGACGCAAGCGTTGCGCCGACGCGCTGCACGAGCAGCCATGGCCCCTGGATCAAGCGGTCAACTCGGCCGGGCTGCACCAGATGACCCTCGAATCCCTCGTCCTCACCGGCGCCCAGATCGTCAAGCGCAACACGCCGCGCCCCGCAACGCGCACAGCTTTCGATCTCGATGCCGAATAACAACCCTGCAAGCAGGAAAAACGCGCAGTTTCGGTTCGAGAACCGTGCGAAAGTGTGCCTGGCCTCCCAGTCGCGGATCCGCGCGGCGGTGGCGGCGTCGAGCAGGCCGGCGTCTTCCCAGGCCTTGAGCTTGCGCAGGGACATGCGTGCAAGGATACCGCCCTGTCGCCGCGGAGTGTCTCAGGGTATCCCCGATCACGTATCGCCGACCGCACCTGGCCGAAGCGCCAGAGCCCTGCCCTGCTGGCCGCGCTGCGCGCCACCGAGGCCGAGGGCGACATGTGCCCCTATCTGATGGAGGATCTCGATCGGCCGTGGGAGGTGCGACGCCTGAACGCGAGCCAGTTGCTGGTGAGCACTCCGTGCTGGAGCGCAGCGCGACGGGCAGCGCCGGCATGTGCAGGGCGATCCAACCCGGCGGCACCTGGAACCTGCCGACCCTGGTCACCCGCGCGCAGCCTCGTTGAGGCCCGCGGCAGCCCCGGACGCCACGTGTCACCGAGATCTCCGGACTTCGCCGACTCCATCCGGATCGATGATGCCATCGCGCTGTCCTGCGGTCACCGTTTCGGGAAGTAGTGCATGCCGGGAAGTCCTTCGAAGTCCGCATCCTGCGTCCACAGCTCTGCGTTTGCACGCCGTGCAGTGGCGAACGCATCTGCGCGAGGCCCGTCGGCGAAGTATTCGAGCCATGCCGAGGAGTCGATCCCGGCAAGGAAGCCTCGGCGCTCCGGGATCAGTTCGATCCGGTCGCCGGCCTTGACCGCCATCCACGCACGAACCCGCTGTGGAATGACGACCTGGAACCTGTGAGACACCGTGACGGAATCCAGCGGGGCATGACGCTCGAAGCATCAATCAGAAGATCGTATATCTGGGAGGCTATCGATGCGAATCGTGCCTTCCTTATGTTCGCTGCTCCGTGCGCCAGCGGCCTCCCGGCAGCGCCACACTGTTGAGTCACACCGCTCATTTACCCGATGGCGAGCGCGTCGCATGCAGCGCCCGCTCTGGCTGTGCCGCGCCGCTATCCAGCCGACCGCGAGACTGCCTCGGCAATCGACATCGACGATCCCGGCGTCGCCGCGCGCAGGCGTGCGTCTTCAGTCACCAGCGGCGCCGAGAGTCGGCGCGCGCAAGCGACAAACCGCGCGTCGCAGGCCGAGACCTGGCGGTCGAGGGCCACGGCCAGCGCCTCTGCATGAGGGACTTCGACCCATGCCGAAACCTGCTGCGCTGCCGATTCGAGCAACGACTTCGCCTGCGCGGCCGAAAGCGTCGCACCGACGCGCTGCACGAGCAGCTATAGCCCCTGGATCAAGCGGTCAACTCGGCGGGGCTGCACCAGATGACTCTCGAATCCCTCGTCCTCACCGACGCCCAGATCGTCAAGCGCAACACGTCCCGCCCCGCGCCCACAGCACCTGCGCAGGGTGTTCGCTGCTCCGTGCGATAGCCTGCCGGCAGCGCTATGCCGCCGAGTCACACCGCTGATCTACCCGGTGGCGCACGAACCGCATGCAGCGCCCGCTCCGGCTGCGCCCTGCCCGATGCCCGATCCCGATACGCCAGGATGCGCGCAATCACCCCGGCTGGAAGTCCAGCGCACAGGCAGATCCCCAGCTTTCAATCTTCGAATTGGGCATCCGCAGGCTCTTGGGTCACACACGCATACATGGCGCTCTCATGCCGTCGTCAGTGGCAATCGTCCTCGAGTTGGTGGCGCAGAAACGAACTGTCGGCTTGCCCGACAGTGGAAGAGGCGACTACGCCATGCAGTCTGAAGCACCTCGACGCGCTGCTGGTGCGAGGCGGCAGCGTCATTCCAGTGACCCGGCAAAGTCGATGATGGCCTTGTAGTCAGGGGGCAGCACGGTGAACTTGATGCCCTCTTCGACCAGCACACTGCGCAGGTCCTTGTCCACCTGCCGGGCCTGTGCCTCGTCCTGATAGCGACCACTGCGGATGTAGGGTTTGTCGAGATCCCGCTGAACGAGGACGTTCACGTTGTTGAACTGTTTGTACCAGGCAAGGATCTGCTGGCGGGTCTTGTCCACGTCGCACACGTTGTCGGCGTAGTGGGCATTGTAGTAGAGCAGCTGCGGCAGGGCGCCTTCGGTCACCAGAAACGCCACCTGGCCATCGAGCACTTCCAGCATGCCGTACTGGTGGAGGGCAATGCCGTACTGGTTACGAAGGGCGTCGGTATCCCGTTGCCACACCAGCATCTTGCCCACGTCGGGTACCGTTTCGACCGTTTTGTGCCGCAGGTGCAGCTTGAGCACGATGGCCGACGAGTACAGCGACTTGTCACAGCCTGGTCCACCGATGATGTTGATGACCTGCGTGGGATAACGCCGCAATTTGGGCTTCGACAAGGTGGTGGGTGCGTAGCCAGCGATGGTAGTTGTCATCGGCAGAGTCTCCTTGTGCAGCAACGCAGCTGTCTTGGGCTGCCAGAAGATCACACTGCATGGCAGTCATCTTGTCCCGCAGTGCCCGGACCTGTTCCGGCCCGTAGCTGCTGGTGCCGAACCAGGGGAAGTGGATGGGAAGGTGGATCGCTCCAGTGGCGGGCCAACCACCCGCTGCAATGGATCAGGTGCAACGTCCGGAACACCTCGACGCGAATAGTACGTTCAAACGCCCCTCCGAATCGCTCGTTCACCCCGGGGCCCTCGATGCCGAGGCAAGACTGCGCAGGACAGCACCGATTCGCTATCCTGCGCATTCCATTCCCCGAGGAGACTGCCGTGCCCGAGAACGAGTTCCTGGGCGGCTGCCTGTGCGGCACCGTGCGCTATCGCATCGTTGGAGAACCGCGCCGGTTCTATCACTGCCACTGCCGCCGCTGCCGCAAGGCCACCGGCACCGGCCATGCGACCAACATGTTCCTGCAGCCAGCGCGGCTCGAATGGATGTCCGGTGAAGCCAGCGTGCGCGCCTACAAGGTGCCCGAGGCAGCGCGTTTCACCAACACGTTCTGCAGCGAGTGCGGCGGACGCCTGCCGCGCCAGAACGGTGATGCGGTCGGCGTGCCAGCGGGGTCGCTCGACACCGAGCCGTCGCTCGCGCCCCAGGCCCGCATCTGGGTGGGTTCGGCAACCCGCTGGTCGTGCCAGGGCGACGCGCTGCCGGTGTTCGAGGAACAGATGATCCAGGCAACCTGAGGCGCGAGATCGCCTGCTGTGCGGGGCTGATCAGATTGGGGATGCGCTGTTCCCGACGGCTCAACACCCGTGCTGCGGTTTGGATTGAGCGCATCTCGTCCAGATCGCCAGCCGGATGACCGCTTTCGAGCATCTTCCGGAAGACCCGGTATGCATCGTCGCTGCTCTCGCAAGCGCGCCGCGTTTCCTCGTCGTTGACCCACGCGAACACGATCACCTTGCTGGACGCGTCGCAGCGAAAGAACAGCCGGTACTTCTGGAAGAACTTCGCACGGAACCAGTGCTTGTGATGTTCACCGAGCGCTCCACCGTGCCGGTACGCTTGCCGCGCCGGGTCATTCTGCTTCAGGCCCTCGACCCGTTCGGCCAGCGCCTCGACCGGCCACCGGCCTGCTGCTGCGACATCGGCGCAGGCGGCACGGCGGTCGGCGAGAACCGGGTCAGGGCTGCGGCCGACGCTCGAACAGCGCCTGTTCGCCGCCGGCGCGCAGCAGCAGCCCGCGCCCGCCGTCGGGCAGGCTAACCTCCATCGCCTCGGCGCCGCCACCGAGCAGCAGGCCGAGCGTTCGGCTGGTCGCGGCCTCGGGCTCGGACAGGCAGGCCATGCGCGTGGAGGCAGTCCTCGTGGTGAGCCGGCCGGCCTCCAGCGTGTAGCGGCCTGCCAGCCGGTTGCAGCCATCCGATCCGTGGAGTTCGCCGCGGGCCGACGTGAAGACCAGTTCGGCGCGGGTACCGGGGACAGCGACCCCGCCGGTCTCGCGCAGTCTCCATGCGCCGTCCAGGCGCGCGGGATCCATCGCGCGCGGGACAGGCGCACCGTTCGTTCCGGCCGACTCGAGCGCGCAGCGCGCAGCCCGCCGCCACCGCGCAGACCAGCACGCTCATTGCACGCCAGCTTTCCCGGCGGCTCGATGCCTTCCACGACCATCTCATCACAGGTTCCTCGATCGGCCACCGCCGCACGCCTGGCCTCGCGCGTAGAGTCCACCTTTGGACACAGGCTACACCAGCCAGGGGATCACCAGCGCCCCGGCGATGCCGTGCAGTCCCATCCCCAGGCTGGCGAAGGCGCCGGCTTCGGGACTGACGGAGAAGGCCCGGGACGTGCCGATCCCGTGCGCGGCCACGCCCACGGCCAGCCCGCGCTGCCACCAGGGCACGACGCGCAGCGCATCGAGAACATAGCGCGCGAGGATCGCGCCAAGAATGCCGGTGCACACCGAGTAGACCGCGGTAAGCGTCGGCGAGGCTCCGATCGTCTCCGCTACCCCCATCGCGATCGGCGCGGTCACCGACTTCGCGTAGAAGGGCGCGACCAGTTCCGGGGGCAACCCGGCGAATGTGGCGAGCCCGACGCTGCTCGCGATCGACACCGCCCCGCCGCAGGCGAGCGCGAGCAGCGCGGGCACCAGCGACAGCAGGGGGGTGCCGGTCAGGTAGACCCAGATCTCGCGCAGTTCCACCAGCGGCGCGCCGATCACGGCGAGGGCCGGCTCGCTCGCGATCGAGGACCGCGAACCGCGCGCAGCACCAGCGCCGCGGCGGCCATGGCCAGCACGACGCTGATCGCGAGAATCGCGCCGACGATGAGCCCGTGCTCGCGCAGTTCCGGCAGGAACATCACCACGCCCACGGCCGCGGGCACGAACAGCAGGCCGAGATGGGTGCAGAAGCCGGAGGCGACGAGATCGAGGTCCGGGTCGACCCGGCCGCGCAGGTGCAGCGCGGCCAGCAGCAGGCACAGCCCGACCACCGGGCCGGGTAACGGCAGCGACAGCGCCCGCGCGATCACCTCGCCCAGACCCTGGAAGACGAGCAGCGTGACCAGTCCGCGGATCACGCCGGCTGCCCGCGGCGGTGGACGAGGTGGTAGACGAGCGCCACCAGCACGCTACCGCCGACGAGGTTGCCGGCAATTACCACGACCAGTTGCCGCACGAATGCGGTGACCGGTGGCACGATCGCCACCGACGTGTCGGTCACCGAGCGCCCGGCCGCGGCCATCCACACCGCGAGGCAGACCAGTACGTTGCACAGGATCGCGCGCCAGAAGGCCTCCCGCAGCGGCATCCACGAAGAGTACTTTCAAACGCCCCTGCGGCCGCGGCCTCGAGGACGCAAGCGTCGCGCCGACGCGCTGCACGAGCAGCTATGGCCGCTGAATCAAGCGGTCAACTCGGCCGGGCTGCACTAGATGACCCTCGAATCCATCGTCCTCACCGGCGCCCCGATCGTCAAGCGCAACACGCCCCGCGTCCACAGCACCTGCGCAGGGTGTTCGCTGCTCCGTGCGATAGCCTCCCGGCAGCGCCAAACCGTTGAGTCACACCGCTGATTTACCCAGTGGCGCTCGAGCTGATCTGATTCGGGAACATCGTCAAGTTCCACCTAGGCGTCGGGTGGACAGCGCAGCGCGAGGATGCCTAGAATGCACGGGCATCCGGGAAGCCTCGGCAGCCGGTACCTTCGCAGGGAGCATATCCAATGCAGGTCGTTCCGATCGAGACGCGGGAACTCACCACTAGTGCCACGCAGCTTCGCCAGGGCGTGATCAAGGCGTACCGGCTGATCGAGGGCGAACCCGGCCTCGGCAACTTCGCGCTGCGACTGGTCAACATCGCCGGCGACTTCCTGTCTCCGCGCCACCGGCACAACTTCGACCAGTTCCGGATGCAGCTCGAAGGCACCTACGACTACGGTCCGGACGGCAAGTTCACGCCTGGCTCGGTCGGCTACTTCCCGGAAGGCGTCTACTACGGCCCGCAGACCTCCAGCGGCGACACCTGGAACCTGCTGCTGCAGTTCGCGGGTGCGAGCCGCTCCGGCTACACCTCGGAAGCGGAGGGCAACCGCGCGGCCGACGAACTGAAGACGCGCGGTACGTTCGAGAAGGGCGTCTACACCACCTACCGTGACGATGGCAAGAAGGTGAACAAGGACGCCTACGAGGCGGTCTGGGAGCATGTGCACGGCCGCAAACTCGAGTATCCGCAGCCGCGCTACGAGAAGCCGGTGTTTCTTCGCGCGGACCGCTTCGACTGGCAGCCGGCACCAGGCCTTGCCGGTGTCGCGCACAAGCCGCTCGGCGCATTCACCGAATGCGAGGCCTCGGCCGCCCTGTACCGCGTCGACCCCGGCGCCTCACTGCCGCTGTCGGGCCGTGCGCTGTACTTCGTGCTGCGCGGCAGCGGTTCGGTCGGTGACAGCCCGGTCGTACGCCATACGTCCTGCTACCTGCTGGCCGGCGAGGCCGCTGCGCTCAAGGCGTCCGAGGAACTCGAACTGGTTCGGCTCGGGCTGCCGAAGATCGAAGGCGCTTGATGCACGGCGGTCGCCGAGACGCGTTCTCCAGGCTCGCGCTGGCTGCTGGCAGCCTGGCCGGCCTGCCAGTGCTTGCCCACGCGCAGGCACCGGGCGCGGCGTTCCCTTCGCGGCCGATTCGCCTGGTGTCGTCGGGCGTGGCGGGCGGGCTGACCGACAGCGTCGCACGCATCGCGGCGGAGCGGATGACGACCAGCCCGGGCATGCGCGGGCAGCCGGTGATCGTAGACAACCGGCCGGGGGCCGGCGGCATCATCAGCATGATGGTGGTGGCGAAGAGCACGCCGGACGGCTACTCGATCAAGATCGCGGACATCGGTTCCACGTCCATCATCCCTGCGCTGCATCGCAAGCCGCCATACATAACGCTGCGCGACTTCGAGCCGGTGACGCTGATAGGTACCACGCCGCTATTCCTGGCGGTCAGCGCTTCGCTCGGCGTATCGACCTTCCCCGAACTGGTGGCGCTGGCGAAAGCGAAGCCCGGCGCACTGTCCTATGGATCGTCCGGCGTGGGTAGCATCCACCACCTGGCTACCGAGACGATGAAGCAGCAACTGGGCGTCGACCTGGTGCATGTCGCGTACAAGGGCAGCAGCCAATCGACGCCAGCGCTGCTCAACGGCGAGATCCAGGTGCTGTTCAGCACCATCGCACAGGTGGCGGGGCATGTCGCCGCGGGCAGGGTCCGACTGGTCGCGGTGGCCAGCCCGGAGCGCTCGCACCAGGCACGCGCGGTGCCGACGCTGGCCGAGCTCGGCTACAAGGAGCTCACGTTCGTGCCGTCGGTCGGCGCGCTGGCGCCGGTGGGCACGCCTGCGCCGATCGTGCGCGCGCTCGCCGACGAGATGCGCAAGGCGCTCACGCATCCGGATTCGCTGCAGCGCTACGAGCGGATCGGCATCGACGTGGTCGCATCGACGCCAGAGGCCTATGCCGCGACCCTGAAATCGGACGTGGTCTCCTATTTACGGGCCGTGAAGGCGTCGGGTGCCTCGGTCGATTGACATGACCCTCAGGATGGCGGACGAAGGATCGCGATGACACCCCCGAATGGCCGACCGGAGGTTCAACTCGAACGATGGCGTGTCTGGCTGGGGAGGACGCTCCTGATCCCCAGGATCGCCGCGTAGGGTGCATTCATCTTCATCCTGTTTCGCGTTTGGATGGCCGGCCAGATCACCACTGTCTCGAAGGGCTGGCAGTCCGCGAGGAGTTTCTACACGTTCCGCCGGCATCTACGCGCTGCCGATCCTCCTCGCGCCAGCAGCGTCCTCGGCGGAGGAAATCAGCGCTGCAACCGCCCAGGTTCCGCCGCACGAATAGGTCCGGAGAAAGAGACAGATGAGCGACGTCCGCATATCCAACGACCAGGCCGAACTCGACGTCGAGGTCATCCATCGATTCCTGTCGGAGGAATCGCACTGGGCGCGCGGCATATCCCTTGACCTGGTCCGCAGGAGCATCGCGCATTCGATCAACTTCGGACTGTTCATTGGTGACGCGCAGGTCGGCTACGCAAGGGTCGTGACCGACTACGCCGGCTTTGCATGGCTGCAGGACGTGTTCGTGCTCAAGTCCCATCGAGGTCGAGGCCTGAGCCGCACCCTCGTCGCCGCCGTCGTAGCACACCCGGCATTGCGGGACGTACGGCGCTTCATGCTGGTCAGCAGCACGGCACGCGGGCTGTACGAGAAGTTCGGGTTCACGGCTCCCGCAAGGCCGGAGATCATCATGGAGCGTACCGTACCCACATGACCGGAAGGGCAGCGGCCTTCTTCATCGGCTAGACTCGCCGGGCAGCGACGGTTCGGCGAAGATCGGTCCGAGCAGATGCGCGGCAAACGGGGGAGGTCGCATGGGGGATGGATGCATCATCGAGCCATCAGTGCAGGCGACCGCAGGGCCTGCCCTCCGGGCAGGCGAATGGCTGGCGTTCATCGCATTCGATGAACTGCCTTCGTCCGCGGTGGATGCTGTCCGGTCATCGCTGATCGACTGGTTCGCCTGCGCCATCGCCGGACTCGGCGAACCGGTCACGCACCTGGTCTCGGAGCGGATGCTGCGATACGCCGCTCCAGGCCCGGCCGGCACCATCATGCCGAACCACGAGCTCGCCTCAAAGTCGGGGTAGGTCTCGGCGAGGGTAGCCATGTCTGGCAGGGCTGCCACCCGCTTCGCGCTGTTCGAGGCGAACAGTACCTTCAAACGCCCCTGCCAGCCCTCACGCGCTGCTGCCTGCGGCTGGCCAGCCTCGCGCCGATGCGCCGCAGGCCACCATCGGCCCTGGATCGGCTGGCCACCCCGGCCCGCAACGCGCACAACTTTCGATCTCGATGCCGAACACCCGCTCGCCTTCGAGACTCGGAAAACGATTGTCTGGCCTGGCTGCAACTCTCCCGATGGAACCTACGCTGGACTTTGCTTCGCGCTGCTGTCCGCATGTACTCGGCGGCAAAGACGCAGCGCCAGGTCGAATCGCCCAGCAAGAAAGCGGGGGGTGCGTGCGATGACGTGTTCATCGGCCGCGCGCAACCGCTGCCGCCTGCGCGCCTCGCAGGCGGGCGTGCCGATGAAATCGAGCACATCGGGCTGCTCCAGGAGGAGATCGTGACCGGACGGTTCGGCACCGTATCTTCGAACCCGACCTGCAGCAGGATACCGGACTCGACCCCCTGCAGCGACCCAAGGGTGTTCGGATAGACCAGCTGGATGAACGGCCATAGGAATGTCCGATCGACGTCCGCGCGTCGCTTGGAGCTGGTTCGACAGATGATCGAGCGGAGCTGTTCAGTCAACCAAGCCGCTGGCGCGCGCGGCGACCGGTCCCCGCGCCGGGCTGATGCCGCCGGTGCTGGTGCTGGGCACCAGCAAGCGCATTGCCCGCGGGTCTGGCACGTCGGTCGCTCGCGGCGTCCCCGCAGCCGTCGCGGCCAGTTGCCGAACCGCATTCCCGTATACTAGGAATAGTGGCATGAGAATTGCTAAAGTTCTCCAATTCGATCGACCCTGCGCAGGAGACGTCATGGTGACTGGTTGCTCCCTCGAAGTCTGGCGGTCTAGCCGGCGGACGATCGCGAAGCTTACGGTCGCTCTAGCGCTGGCGGCGTCGTTCGACGCGGGCGTGGCGACGGCGCAAGGCTGGCCTGACCGTCCCGTACGCATCTTGCTACCGGTCGGCCCCGGGGGCGTGAGCGACATCAACGCGCGCGTGCTGGCCCAGCGCTGGAGTGGCACGCTCGGCCAGTCGGTGCTGATCGACAACCGGCCGGGTGCCGGCGGAGTGGTCGCCACCGAGATGGCGAAAAACGCGCTGCCCGATGGGCACACGCTGCTGTGGCTGAACTCCGGGCATGCTGTCGCCACCGCGGTGATGAAGTCGCTCCCGTACGACGCATTGACCGATTTCGCGCCGGTATCCACGATCGGCTTCTTCGCTCAGACGGTGCTGGTTGGCGCGGACTCTCCGGTGAAGTCGGTCCAGGCGCTCGTCGCTGCGGGTCGGGCGAATCCGCGCAAGGTCATCCTCGGCGTCACGAACATCGGCAGCACGCAGCACCTGACCGCCGAACTGTTCAAATCTATGGGTCAGTTCACGGCAGAGGTGGTGCCCTACAAGACCTCCGGTCCGCTGCTCGGTGCCGCGCGCACCGGTGAGGCCTCTGCGGTGGTCGACTTCATCGCGCCAGCGCTGCCGCTGGTGCAGGCAGGCACGTTACGCGCGCTGGCGGTGACGTCGCGCGAGCGTTTCCCCGGGCTGCCCGGGGTGCCGACGGTCGCCGAGGCTGGCCTGCCCGGGTTCGAGGCCACCGCGTGGAATGGACTTGCCGGTCCGGCGAAGACGCCACGCGCGATCATCGACCGGCTGCACCGCGAGGTACACGCCTCGATCGCCCTCCCCGAGGTCATCGAGCGGTTGCGGGAGATCGGCATTGAACTGCGCGGCTCCACGCCGGAGGGCATGCGCCAGCTGATGGCGTCCGAGATCGCAAAGTGGCGTCGCGTGGTCGAGCAGGCGAAGATCGAGCGGCAGTAGGCCTCGCCCGACAGCGCGACCCACCCGTACTCGCCGCACGCAGCCGCGCCTAAAGGGCTGCTGCGCAGCGCGGGCGTGAACGCTATACTTGGTTTCCCTTGGGCATTCCGCTCAGGCGAACTTCCGCACGGATCCCCTCGACATGCCCCTGCCCTCCCCCCGGCGCCGCTCGTTCGTCGCCGCGGTCGCCGACTTCTCCGCCGCACGCGACACGCCCGAAGCCTTTCTTGAGCGCTGCCTCGCCGACATGGCGACCTTCGAACCCGAAGTGGGGGCTTTCGTTCATGTGGAGATCGAGGCGGCGCGCGACAGCGCCCGCGCATCGACGCAACGCTGGAAGGCTGGGGCCCCGCTGTCGCGGATCGACGGCATGCCGGTCGGACTCAAGGACCTGATCGAGACAGCAGACATGCCGACCCAGTGCGGCTCGCCGGTGTTCGAGGGCTATCGCTCCGGGCGCGATGCCGCCAGCACGCTGGCGCTGCGGCAGGCCGGCGCGATCATCCTCGGCAAGACGGTGACCACCGAGTTCGCCGCCATGGTGCCACGCGGCACGCGCAATCCCTGGGATCCCCGTCGCACGCCGGGCGGATCGAGCAGCGGATCGGCCGCTGCGGTGGGCTGCGGCATGCTCCCGGTTGCGATCGGCACCCAGGTCATCGGGTCGCTGCTGCGGCCCGCGAGCTACTGTGGTGCGGTGGGCTTCAAGCCGACGTTCGGCGCGATCAACCGGGGCGGCTCGCATGACGGACTGAGCCAGTCGGCGCATGGTCCGATCGCTGCCACCCTGGCCGATGCGTGGATCGTGGCCCGGGAGATCGCGGATCGCGCCGGTGGCGATCCCGGGCATCCCGGGCTGTTCGGCCCGCGCGACATGCCAGCATCGCGCCCCCCCGCGCGGATCGGCGTGCTCGAGACTGCGGGCTGGAAAGTCGCGGAAGCGGATGCGAAGGCGGCGTTCGACGCGGCTATCGCGCGCATCGAGAGCGCCGGCGTGCAGGTGGTCCGCCGGACGCAGCACGCCGGCCTTGCGCGGCTCGAGACCCTCATGGATCGGGCCGCCCCGGTATCCCAGCAGATCGTCGCCTACGAATCGGTATGGCCGCTGAGCGCCTACCGCGCGCGCGATCCACGCCTGCTCAGCGATTTCCTGAGCCGACGCCTGGCCGAGGCAGAAAAGCTCACGCCCGCCGACTATCGCGCACTGCTCTCCGAGCGCGAGGCCGCCCGGGCGACGCACGTGATGGTCGCGGGTGACTGCGACGCGCTGATCACGCTGAGCGCCACAGGTGCAGCCCCGCTGGGCATCGAGGCGACCGGCGACACGGTATTCAACATACCGGCCTCCTACCTGGGCGCGCCGGCGGTGAGCCTGCCGGTGTTCAGCGTGCAGGGCCTGCCGCTGGGCCTGCAGGTGATCGCCGCGCCGCACCGTGATGCCGAACTCTTCGCCACCTGCGCATGGCTGGAGTCGGTGCTGGCCGCGAACTGAGGCCGAGTCGCGCCACCACGCGGTCGACATATTCCCCGCGATGAATCGCTCTGCCCCGGACACGACCGCTGACCATCGACGGCCAGCGGTCGTGGGATTCGCTGATGGCGCTGGCGCGGATCGGCAGCGCGCTGTAGGGAGAGGGCTGCCGGCTCGCGCTCACCGACCTCGATCGCCACGTGCGCGGAGCGGATAGTACTTTCAAACGCCCCTGCCAGCCCCAACGCGCTGCTGCCTGCGGCCGGCCAGCCTCGCGCCGATGCGCCGAAGGCCTCCATCGGCCCTGGATCGGCTGGCCACCCCGGCCCGACAGCGCGCGATGACGCCTGCGTCGCCCGTCATCACCCGTGCCCCGATCGTCGAGCGCAACACGCCGCCCTGCACCTGTAGCGCCAGTGCACGGTGTGCGCTCGTCCTGCCGATACCCGCCCGGCGGTGCGCGCGCCGCGTGCAGCACACGCTGCTCTTGCGGCCTGTCCGATGTGTAATACCGATGCGCAAGGATGCGCGCGATCACCGCGGGGTCCTCGATGCTCGCCACGATCTTCAGCCCCGCCCCGCAACGCCCACAGCTTTCGATCTCGATGCCGAACACCCGCTTCAGACGCTGCGCCCAGCGCAGCGCCACATGGCGGGGCAGGCCCGGCTGCTCCGATGCCCGCGTGACGCTGATCTCGCTGTTCGTCGGGCTCATCTACGACTGATACTAGAGCGGCGGGCTGAAAAGACCACCGACGTCGACTGGGACGAGGTTGCAATGGCCGGGCGCAACGATCCCGGCGTGAAGTCGGTGACCGCGATCTTCAATCACTACAAGCGCTAAGGGGTTCGCACCAAATTGATGGGTGCCCGCTTTCGTAACATCGGTCAGATCGCCGCGCTGGACCCGGCAATGGATCCGGGCGCAGCGCGCGCCATGACCTTGACCGAAGTGCACTATGATGCGAATGGGGTTCGCTAGGCGCCTGATGAAGACGCGATGGCGAGCGACAAGCTCGCCGACGGTATGCGTCTGTTTGCCGCCGACGCGGTGAAGCTCGAAGCATTGATCCAACGCCGGTCAGGCTGAGCCTGAACGGCCACACTCCGGGGGACACCATGGCAGACAAGCTGGAGAAGCGGCGCGGCTACGTGCCGGACGAGGAACTCGAGGCCTATCCCAAGGGCGCATTCGGCGACCGCATCGGCCTGGGCGAGCATGTCGCGCTGCTGAACATCGACACCACGCAAATACTCGTCGATCCGCAGTACTCGATGTGCGCACGGCGCGGCCTGGCGCTGGAGGCGGAGATCAAGCGCAAGTTCGGCGGTGCGGTGAAAACGCGCGCGGTGGCTTGAGCACCGGCGGTCCCTGCAGGCGGGCAGCGATGGCACGCATCGTTTCAGCGGCGGCAGCGGCGGACAGCCGCCGTCAGCACACGCTCGATGGGGTGACCTACTGGCGCACCGACTACTTCAATACTGCGGGCGAGGCACCGCAGGCTTTCATTGTCGAGAAGTCGCCCGGTGACGTGAGCCGGCCACATTTTCATCGCGAGAACGAGTTCCAGGTCTTCGTGCGCGGAGCGGGGCTGTTCGGACGCCACGCCGTGCGCGCGTACGCCGTGCATTACTCCGGTGCCTATACCGGCTATGGCCCGATCGTTCCCGGCGAGCAGGGACTCGCCTATTTCACGCTGCGTGATCGGCATGATTCGGCCGCGTTCTACCTGCCCGAGTCGATGCCCCGGATGCGCCGTGTACCCAAGACGTTCCGGCTGAGCGAACCCGTGCCTGTCGACCCATCGCAGCTCGCCACGCTGGACGCGGTGCAGACTGTTCCCGTGCTCGCCCGGGAGGCCGACGGGCTCGCCAGCGTGCTGCTGCGCGTTCCGGCGCGGCAACAGGCGCTGGCGCCGGCTCCAGAGGGCAGCGGAGGGCAGTTTCTGGTGGTGGTCGGCGGGTCGCTGCAGAGCGCGGGCGAGGCACTGGGCGTGCATTCCTGCATCGCTGTTGCCGCCGATGAAGGCGCGTTTGCGCTGCGTGCCGGCGATGCGGGCGCCGAGGTGCTGGTGTTGCAGTTTCCGCGGCGCGCGGCGTGGCAGGACGAGAGCGAGGACGTGCAGGCGGCTGCGCCGGGCAGCGTTCTGGCAACAAAGGCATGAGCCACGGCGGCTGGCGCAGGTCGGGCGCGGTTGCGCTGCAGTTGCAGGCGATCCGCGCGCTCGCCACGCTCGCGCTGGCAACGAACGCGAGTACCCTCGCGGCGCAGTCGATCGTGGCGTTTCCGGGCAAGCCACTGCGCATGGTGGTGCCGGCGACGCCGGGCGGTGGCACCGATATCCTCGCGCGCGCGCTGGGCGCGCGGCTGGCGCTGACGCTGGCCCAGCCGGTGACCATCGACAATCGTGGTGGCGCGGGGGGCATTGTCGGCAGCGAGATCGTCGCGCGCGCCCAGCCCGACGGGCATACGCTGCTGATGGCGTTCACGACGCACGGCACCAATCCGAGTATTTTCAGCAAGCTGCCGTACGACACGCTGAAGGACTTCGCACCGGTGTCGCTGGTGGCCACGGCGCCCAGCGTGCTGGTGGTCAACCCGTCCGTGCCGGTGCGATCGATCAAGGAACTGATCGCACTGGCGAAGGCGCGTCCCGGGCAATTGCAGTACGGCACTGCAGGCTCGGGCAGCGGCACGCATCTGGCCGCTGTGTTGTTCGCGCAGGCTTCGGACGTCGATCTCGTACATGTGCCCTACAAGGGGGGCGTCCCGGCGCTGGCCGATGTCGTTGGCGGACATGTCGCGCTGATGTTCGGCAACATCGCGCCGGTGGGCCCTCTGGTGAAGGCCGGCAGGTTGCGTGCCCTGGCGGTGACCAGTGCGCAGCGCTCGCCACTGCTGCCGCAGTTGCCCACGCTCGATGAACTGGGACTGAAGGGGTTCGATGCTGTTGCATGGTTCGGTGTGCTGGTACCCGCTGGCACACCGGCGCCAGCCGTGCTGCGGCTGAACCAGGAGATCGTGCGCGCGCTGCGCGAGCCCGAACTTATCGAACGGGTGACTGCGCAGGGCGCCACACCCGCCCCGACCACGCCTGAAGCGTTCGCCGCCTTCATCCGTGCCGAGATCGCCCGCTGGGCGCCGGTGATCCGGCAGGCGGGGATCAAGCCCGAGTAGCAGGTGTTGCCAAATTCAGCGGAACGGCTTCAGGGAACTCGACGAGTTGGCCGACGTGCTCATGAGCCGGCACGAGAAGGCCTCGACCCTCATCACCTCCAATCGCGGGCTCGACGACTGGCCGAAACTCCTCGGTGACGTGGTGATCGTGGCTCCGCTCATCGACCGCCTCATGCATCACGGACACCTGCTCAAGTTCGCCGGCAAGAGCTGGCGCCTGAAGGAGGCCGCCGCCCGCGTTGCAAAGGCTTCAGCCGACAACTAATGTCCACCTGTCCCGTCTCCGGGGTGGGGGAATTTGACCCGGCCACAGATGGGGGAATTTGCAGTGGCCACCGGGGGGCGCACGGCATACGGTCGTTAACTCCGCGGCGACGCTGCGGGATCGCACCTTCCTGCTGCACATTCCGGCATCGGTGCAGTCGGTGCCGATCGGCAACGGCGGGATGATCTTCCTGCCGGTGGCCGCCCGGGTGCAACCGGTCGGGCTCTGTTTCCCTCCTGGATCTTCGCTCTCGACCGTTACTGCACCGAGCACCTCCCGTCACCTGCCAGATGCCTGAGCACCTTGC
Source organism: Rhodocyclaceae bacterium (assembly GCA_020248265.1). Classification (NCBI taxonomy): domain Bacteria; kingdom Pseudomonadati; phylum Pseudomonadota; class Betaproteobacteria; order Rhodocyclales; family Rhodocyclaceae; species Rhodocyclaceae bacterium. Next base: position 73,560 of record JADCHX010000021.1, on the reverse strand, counting down.
GGCATCGACGATTTCACGCGGCGTCGCCTTCCCCATGGAGCGGCGGCTGCGCCAGATGTTCGCGCGCAGCCGCCGCGAGCTGCTCGTCGAACGTGGCCAGCGGTGCGCCCAGCAGTTCAGCCAGACTGAGATAGGCCGCGTCGTATGCAGTGAGCGCGTAGCGATCCGCCAGCCGCAGGACGCTGGACATGTCGAGCCGATGGCGTTCGACCGCCATCCCGTCGATCAGGGCGAGTGCGGACGTGACGGCCGCGTGCGGAAGCCGTTCGCGGCGAATCTTCTTCAGGGCGACACTGATCAGCTCGTAGTCGATCAGGTCAGGCGCATGCAGGGCGCGCGCCTGAAGCGCGGCGGCCGCGAGCGGTGCCTCGGGTTCTGCAAACAGGTGGGCTGCGACCACGGTGGCGTCCACCACCAGTCGCGGGCGGCTCGAGTAGAACGCGTGGGGTTCCGCGACATGCAACGACGCCGTCGAAGCGCGCGGGAGCGCCACGTTCAACGTCCGTCGCGCAGTTCGCGGATGTAGCCCATGGAACTGCGGGTTCCTCCGGGAAACAGCGCGGCGGCCCGTTCACTGACTTGCGTCACCGTCAAGGCGCCTGCCGCCGGTCCGTCGCCGCTCGGCGCCGCGCCGCGCTCGCTGGCCACCCCTTCGAGGATCGTCAGCAGCTCGCGCTGCAACGACCGCCGGTTACGGTGCGCGCGCTCGCGCAGCCGTTGGGCGAGTGCGTCCGGTACGTTCTTTACGGACAGGTTCACGGGCATGGCGGCCCCCCCGGGATTGCCCCCGAAGTGGAGGCATTGGAGGCATTATGGAACCATTCGATCCGCCCTGCAAGCGGCCTTCGCAGCCTCGACCCCTCGTCGATGTGGCCGCGCTCCGCCGGGGGAGTCGGCTCGCGCCCGGAAATCCGGCGCCATTGCCGGGGGTGGCCTGCCGGTCACCGTTTCGGGAAGTCGCGCACGCCGGGAAGTCCTTCGAAGTCCGCGTCCTGCGTCCACAGCTCTGCATTCGCACGCTGTGCAGTGGCGAAGACGACGCTGTCGGCCAGCGGCAGGCGGTGCCTCGCACCGGCCACGGCCGCCTCCAGCGCCAACGATGCATCCAGGTCGACCACCCGTCCCTGCTGCATCACCCCGACGCAACGCAGCGCAGCGCCCTCGTCGCGCTGCTGCAGCACGCGCTTGAACACCTCGAGCACCGTGATCGACGGCACCAGCAGCGATCAGGTGTCCTCGATCGCAGCGGCGAACGCAGCGGCGCCAGGCCCGTCGGTGAAGTATTCAAGCCATGCCGAGGAGTCGACGACATTCACGCCCGGCCCTCCTCCCTCGGGACCGAGGTGTCGATCCCGGCGAGGAAGCCCCGGAGCTCGCGCGCCGGGCGTTCCGGGATCAGTTCGATCCGGTCGCCGTACTGCACGACCTGCATCCGGTCGCCGGCCTTGACCGCCATTCGCTCACGCACCCGCCGCGGAATCACGACCTGGAACCTGGGAGACACGGTGACGGAATCCATCGGGGTATGACGCTCGGAGTATCGATCTGAAGAGCGTACAACGAGGAGGCTATCGACGAAAATCGTGCCTTCCTTGTGTTCGCTGCTCCGAGCGATAGCCTCCCGGCAGCGTCACACCGTTGAGTCACATCGCTCATTTACCCGATGGCGAGCGCGTCGCATGCAGCGCCCGCTCTGGCTGTGCCCCGCCGCTATCCAGCCGACCGGGAGACTGCCTCGGCAATCGACATCGACGATACCGGCGTAGCCGCGCGCAGGCGGGAGTCTTCAGTCACCAGCGGCACCGGGAGTCGGCGCGCGCAAGCGACAAACCGCGCATCGTAGGTCGAGACCTGCTGGATACCCCGGGGTTCTGGGTCAAGCTGAGCGGCATCGACCGCATCGACGCCGATGCCGAGCCCGCGCAGCGTTACCACCACGGGGTGACGGTGGCCCACGCGCTCTGGCGCGCTCATGGCGATCGCTGCGTCTGGGGCAGCGACTGGCCCCATCACAGCCACACCCATATCCCCGACGCCGCGGCCCTGGTCGACGCGCTCGCGCAGATAGCCCCATCCGAGACCGAACGCCCGCGGCTGCTGGTCGATAACCCGCAGCGCCTGTATGGGTTCGCCTGAGCCCGAGGCGGGATCCGTGTGGCGGGATGACGCGCTCGGCGCTCGCCCCTCAGCCGATCGGTCAGGGCAGCCGACTGCTGAAGAACGCCCACGCCACTTCGGCGAATTCTATGTCGCGGTTCTGGATGCCGGCCGCGCGGCTGGGCGGCAGCAGCACGGTCTGACTGGCGACCGCATGACCCGCCCCGTCGAGCCGCCACCACTGCACCGGTGCGGCACCCGCGTAGTCGAACCGATTGGCCGGGCCACCGTCGGACGGCACGGAGTCGATCACGGTGTGGGTGGGCGTCACGCTGGCGAGGCCGTTTATCTGCAGCCAGCGGTCGCGGGTAGCCTCGGCCGGGATCACCCGCCCGCGCGCGCAGGCTCCCCCCAGATTCGCCACGCAACCCCCGCTCCACGGCATTGCCGTGTCCGCGGTTCCGTGCAGAATCAGGATCGGCAGCGGCCGGCCCGGCCCGGTAGTGCAGCGGCCGGGCAGCGGCGATGCTGGCAGACTGCCTGCGCTGGAGGCCACCGCGCCCACCAGCTCGGGGCGATGGAAGGCAAACGCCTGGGCCATCTGCGCCCCGTTCGACCCGCCGGCCATGAACATGCGCGACGAGGTCAGTCCGTACTGCTGGCGCACGCGCTCGGTGAGCGCCGCCAGAAAGCCGATGTCGTCCGCGCCGCTCGCCACGGTGTTGTCGGCGCGGCAATCCACCCAGCCGGTGCTGCCCTGGCGATCCCGGGCGGGCAGCCCTGCGGGGAAGACCACCACCAGACCCTCGCGGTCGGCGACCGTCCGGAACGCCGACAGCGGATGCGTGCCCGAGCTCGCGCCGTCCAGCCCCTTGCCGCCGCCGCCATGCAGCGCCAGCAGCACCGCTCGCGGTGGGCCAGTGAGCGTCGCGGGCACATGCACACGGTACTGACGCATCACGCCGTTTACCATGATCGCGTGGTCGGTCAGCCCGGCGGGATAAGGCGCCGAGGCGGAGACAGGTTGCGCCCCGACCCCGCCGCTGGCGACCAGTAACGCCGCGGCAGGCAGCGCCACGGCAAGCAAGGTGATTCGGCGAAACGCAGCGAACATGTAGACCTCCCCCTCCAGATGGACGACGGCGATGCGGCCAGTCTACCGACCGGGGCCGATACAACGGCTTCGGGTTTGTAACGGGTGTTACGCGGCGTAACCGGGGTGCGGGAGGGGCTCCGGCGCAGCGCGACTCGGTAGAGTGCGGGTGGTCTCTGTTCGCCGCGTCCCCACCGCACAGGCCCGACGGAGTCGATCGACCTGCTCCGCGTCGCTGCACGAGCAGCTATGGCCACCGGATCAGGCGGTCGACTCGGCCCCGATGCCCGATGCCGATGCGACAGGATGCGCGCAATCACCCCGGGGTACTCGCTTCGCGCGCTGCCCGGGCTTGATTGACACGCCCGCGTGCAGCGAGAACACCGTCGGCCTGCGCACGCGATCGTCGGAACTCGGGCCATTAGCGCTCGACCAGTTGATACAGCCATGTGTTTTCCGGGCGATGGCGCGCATAGCCGGGTGAGTCCACGAAAGCAGGGGTGCGCGGGCGGCGGCGTACATCGCGTATAACCCGGTAGCAGGCAGGAACCTGCAGCCACTCCCGGGTCGAAGTACCCGTGCAGCCCGGGCGGAGCATGCGGTGGTGCACTCCGCAGCGGCAGTGCGGGATCGTACCTTCCTGCTAAACATTCCCGCATCCGTACAGTCGGTGCCAGTCGGCACGGTGGGACGATCCGGGTCTACTCTCCGCGCGCGATCCAGGCAGCAGCCTTCTCCGCGATCATCAAGGTCGGCGCGTTGGTGTTGCCGCTGGTGATCATCGGCATCACGCCGGCATCGACCACCCGCAGTCCGCGCACGCCGCGCACCCGAAGGTGCGAATCGACTACCGCCATCGGGTCGTCTGCCCGGCCCATCCGGGTGGTGCCCACCGGGTGGAAGATGGTGGTGGCGATATCGCCCGCCAGTCGAGCAAGTTCTTCGTCGCTCTGGTATTGCGGCCCGGGCCTGAACTCTTCGGGCCTGAACGGCGCCAGCGCGCGCTGGCCCACGATTTGGCGCGTCAGGCGCAGGGAGTCCGCCGCGACCTGGCGGTCTTCGCTCGTGCTGAGGTAATTGGGCGCGATCGCCGGCGCCTCGTCGAAGCGGCTGCTCTTGAGATGGACCGTGCCGCGGCTGCTCGGGTTCAGGTTGCAGACGCTGGCGGTGAAGGCGTTGAAGTCGTGCAGCGGCTCGCCAAAGGCGTCGAGCGAGAGGGGCTGCACGTGGTATTGAAGGTTCGGGTAGGGCTGGTTGGCGTCGGAGCGCGTGAAGGCGCCCAGCTGTGAAGGCGCCATGCTCATCGGGCCGGTGCGGCGCAGGGCGTATTCCAGGCCCATGCGGGCCTTGCCCCAGAGCGAGTTGGCCATGGTGTTGAGCGTGACGTTGCGCCGGCCGTCGGTCTGGATCTTGTAGACCGAGCGAATCTGCAAGTGGTCCTGCAGGTTGGCGCCCACGCCGGGCAGGTCCTGCCTGACTTCAATGCCGTGCTGCTGCAACAGCGCTGCCGGGCCCAGGCCCGAGAGCTGCAGGATGTGCGGCGAGCCGACGCTGCCCGCGCACAGGATCACCTCGCCCTGCAGGCCGCCCGGGTCGCGCTGTGAATCGCGCGCGGCATGGGCCTGTACTTTCTCAGCGCCTGTCCAGACCTCGACGCCAGTGCATCGCTGGCTGCCGTCGGCCTGCCGTTCAAGCAGGAGCTGACAGACCTGCGCGCTGGTCCACATCTCGAAATTGGGGCGGCCATAGCAGGTTGGCCGCAGGAAAGCCCTGGCCGTATTCCAGCGCCAGCCGCTTTTCTGGTTGACTTCGAAATAGGCGACGCCCTCGTTGTTGCCGCCGTTGAAGTCATCGGTAGCCGGAATGCCGGCTTGTTGCGCAGCCTGGGAAAAGGCGTCGAGGATGTCCCAGCGCAGGCGCTGTTTTTCCACGCGCCATTCGCCACCCATCTTCCTGGCCAGCCCCTGGCTGCCCGAGTGCTGGCTCCTGTGGCCGTGCAGGCGCCTGAAGTTCTCGTCCACCGGGCCATGAGCCGGGTCGAGCTTGTAATGGTCTTCATGCATCCTGAAGGCGTCCAGAACGCCGTCCCAACGCCAGGCCTCGTCGCCGGTGAGCTCGGCCCAGCGCTCGTAGTCGCGGGCCTGGCCGCGCATGTAGATCATGCCGTTGATGCTCGACGAGCCGCCCAGCGTCTTGCCGCGCGGGTAGCGCAGCGAGCGCCCGTTGAGGCCCGGCTCGGCTTCGGTCTGGAACAGCCAGTCGGTGCGCGGATTGCCGATGCAGTAAAGGTAGCCGACCGGGATGTGGATCCAGTGGTAGTCGTCCTGCCTGCCAGCCTCGATCATCAGCACGCGCTTGCCGGGATCGGCACTCAGGCGATTGGCCAGCAGGCAGCCGGCGGTGCCGCCGCCGATGATGATGTAGTCGAAGGTGTTCTCGTGCATGGTGTCTCGATGCCGCTGGGCCCTGCTGGCTCGCTCAGCGTCCCGACCAGTTGAAGAGCTCGGCGACATCGATGCCGATCGTCGGCAGCGCGATGATCGATATCCGGTCGCCCGCGGCGAGTTCGCGCGAGTGGGCGTAGGCGCCGTCGATCGGCTGATCGAACGCATGAAGCCGTTCGGCCTCGACGTCGATGATCCACACCTCGTGCAGCTTCGCGCACGCGTACAGCGGCGCCTTCACCCGCAGGTCGAAGCGCAGCGATGACTGGGCGACCTCTATCGCAAGCAGAACGTCCTCGGGGACAGGTGCCCGGGTTCCGTAACCGTCTATGCGAGGCGCGAGCAGCGTGATGTCGGGCTGCGGTTCGCTGTGGTTCGAAAGCCTTATCGGGTTACCGTACGACATATATGCGCGATCACCAACAGCACGGGTCAGTCTGGTTGCCAGGCGATTCAAGCAATCTGCGTGCCGCAAGCCGATGGGTGCCACCTGGACGATCTCTCCGTCGATCAGTTCGACCCGCGCATCGGGTGCGAGCAGGCCGACTTCGGCCATCCGGTGGTAGTCGGCCACGGTCCACTTGATGCGTTCGACCTCGCCTTCAGCGCCCATCTGTGTGCTCCGCGTGATGAATGATGATCGTACGCCAGCCCGATTGCGCGGTCGAGGAGCGAGCCTTGCAGGCGAAACTGCTTCTGCCGGAAGAGGTAGTCATCCCAGGACTCGTCCGCGAAGATCCGATCCACTGCTTCAGCTTGCGCTCGGTACCTTTGCCTTCCGTCAACTGCGCGAAGGCTGCTGCTGCATTGGAGCGTACGATCTGCGCCGACCTGGATCCGTCGCTGCTGGACTTCGTGCTCACCGAGCGTTACCAACTGCATCTGGTCAGGCACTGCCGGGGGCTGACAGAGGTTGCCGCGCAGCCTGCGATGCAGCGCGAATGGGTAGCCCGCACCCGCTTGGCCTTCGCTGCCGATTCCGGGGAGCAGGCGCTGGAAGTCCTGATCGGACCGTGGGGCGAGTTCCAGGCGTTGACGCGCGAGGGTAAGTTGGACCCCTGGGGCGAGACGCTCGCGATGAGGTACTGGCCCTTTACGCACGATCCCCTGCCCGTGCCGATCGGCAGGAGCTTCAGTCAGATGCAGAGCCTGACTGACGATAGCGATCCGCGCCATCGCATCCTTCCCTCTTGCCGATCAAGGCAAGGGGAAGGATGCGACCTGCGTCAGGCGCTGGCGATCGTGGCGCGGCCGGCCTCCACCACGAAGCGGGCCTTGTCCACCAACGGCGCGCCGGGGCGGGTCACGTAGTCCACCGCGCGAAAGCTCACTGCCATCTGCTTCGGCCCCGCCTCATGCAGGCAATAGCCGCGGCGGTTGTTGAAGAAAGAGATGTGCGGGTTGCGCCGCAGCACGGTCGGCGTCGCCGCCAGGGCCTCGCTGCCATCGCCGTTGGAGCTGATGGAGCTCGCGCAGAACTCGGTCATCAGCGCTGGCCCCTGGCCGCCGTTGGCGCGCACCTCCCCGGCCCAGGCATTGTGCACATCGCCCGTCAGCACCACGAGGTTGCCGACATTGCGCTGCCGCACCCCGTCCAGCAGGCGCTGGCGCGCCACCGGCATCGCGTCCCACTTGTCCATCGAGATCAAGCGTCCGCGAACATCGTCGCCCAGGTCCCGCTCCATGACCATCACCTGCTGCGCCAGCACCTGCCAGGTGGCATGCCGGCCCTCGAGGTTGCGCAGCAGCCAGGCTTCCTGATCGGCACCGAGCATGGTCGCATCCGCGCGATTGACCTCGGCGCAGGCCGATCTGACGCCGTCGCCGCAGGGCTGGTCGGTGCGGTAGCCGCGCGTGTCGAGCACATGGATGTCGGCGAGCCTGCCGTAGCGCAGGCGCCGATGCGCAAGGATCTGCGGCCCGCGCGGCAGCTGGGCGCGGCGCAGCGGCATCATCTCGTACCAGGCCTGGAAGGCGATCTGCTTGCGCAGCGCGAAGACCTCCGGCGGCACCGCGACGGGGAAGCGCGCCGAGCCGTCCTCCTCGCTGATCTCGCCAGCCCAGTTGTTGTCCACCTCATGGTCGTCGAAGGAGACCAGGAAGGGATGCGCCGCATGCGCTGCAGCGAGATCGGGATCGAGCCGATACAGTGCGTATCGGTTGCGGTACTCATCGATGGTATGGATCTCCTCGCCCAAGTGCTGGCGCACCGCTGGCGAGCCTCCGGGCTGATTACCCCGCGCGCGGTACTCGTAGATATAGTCGCCGTAGTGGAAGACGAAGTCGAGATCGGACTCCTCGGCGATGTGGCGCCACGCGGTGAAGAAGCCGTGCTCGTAGTGCTGGCAGCCGGCATTGACGAAGCGCAGCCGGGCCAGGGCGGCATCGGGGGCGGGCGCGGTGCGGGTACGGCCGACCGGACTGACCTCCCTCCCCACGCGGAAGCGGTAGTGATACGGACGGCCCGGCTGCAGGCCGCCGACCTCGACATGCACGGAATGGCCGAGCTCGGGCCGGGCCAGAGCGGTGCCGCGCTGCGCGATGCGGGCGAAGCCCGGATCTTCGGCCACCTCCCAACCCACCTCGACGGCCATCCGCGGCATGCCGCCACCGGCCAGCGGTTCGGGGGCGAGCCGGGTCCAGATCACCACCCCGTCGGGCAAAGGATCGCCCGAAGCGATGCCGAGGCTGAACGGATAGCGCGCGAAAACCGGCTGCGCCCAGACACGCGGAGCGATGGCGGGCTGGATCGCCGCCAGCGCGGCGGCGGCGACGGAGCCGCGCAGCAGGCCGCGGCGCGAGAGATTGAGGATATGGCGGCGAGTGCTGTCCATCGGCGGGCTCCCAGAGCAAGTCATGCAGCACACCGTAGCGCCGTCGCGAGGCAAGGCCGTGACAGGCCGATGACAAGGCTACGTCGGGCGCCTGCGCGCAGCCCTGGCTGGCCTCAGCGCCTGGCCTGCTTGCCGAGCCGCAGCACGCTGGACTTGCGGGTCTCGTCGTCGGGGAAGACGCGGCCGCTGGTGATCGTCTGGAAAATGTGCTCGAAGACCACGCCCGGCTTCTTCGTCTCAGGGATGCCGCGGAAGTAGCTATGGCCCTTGGGCGGATCGTAGTCGGTGTTCACGTCGTCGCAGTCGATCGCGTAGACGTTCTTCGGCGTTCGGTCCATGTCTTCGGGTCCGGAGTGGCCGAGACGCCGCGAGGCCTCCGCGTTCTTCAGGTTCGAGACCTTGCTCGCGCGCAGCGCGAGGTCGTCCGACGCGTAGTAGACCACCACGTTGCGCGAGGCATGGCTCAGCAGTTCGCCCGGATGGCCGCGGTGCAGGGACTCGTTGACGATGTCGGCCGCGACCAGGAAGGTGTTGCGGAACAGCAGCGGTACGCCGGCCGGCTGGTAGTCCTTGTGCCAGTTCACCATGGTCTGGCGCAGCACGCGGTTGCCCATCGAATGGGCAAGCACATTGATGCGCTTCAGGCAGGGGTCGTCGTCCGGGTTGGATTCGGGCGAGTTCCGCCAGTCCATGAATCGCTGCATCATCCGCGCGAGCGCGAAGGCGCTGAGGTCGGCGGATTTCTGGTCGTCCCAGTAGTCCTTGACGATGCCGAGGTCGCTGTCGCACGGCCAGATCACCGGCAACACCAGCACCTCGCGCTTCTTCTTCGCGTCGCAGAGGTCCTGGAACTCCTGTGCGTTCGCGAAGACATCGTCTGGCAGGTTCGAGAACCCGTGCAGATAGAGCAACACCTGGCGGTAGGGCTCTTTCTTCAGCGCAGAGAGCAAGGCATTGCCGCCCAGCTCGACATGGGCATTCTTCTCGGTCTTCCTGCAACAGAAGAACTCCTGGCCGGACGCATTGTCCTCCAGATCGAAGGTGTAGGGCTTGCCTGGGCCGCGTTGCGCCTTCTCGCGCTCGACCGGCATGCGGCTGGTGATGAAGTACATCGTGCGTCTCCCTCTGCAGGGCAGGGTTTTTCAAGAGAACGTACAGCCAGCCGGTACGCTAGCGACGTTGCATCGAACGGTCAATCGCGCGGCGATCGGGGAAGATTGCGAATGACAGTCCGGACGGCGTCACGGAGCCGTCGATCGAGTTCCGAGGGCTACGCGTCATTCAGGGTCGAGCATGGGAGGTATCTTGCCGGTGACTCGATGTCGAAATTATGACTATCCTCGAATGCGCATTGCTGATGCTCTGATCGCTGAACCGGCCGTCTTGCATGAAGCCTCGCCGAGAAGGAATGCTGGAGGCAGTGCTGTTGCGCCATCATCAGGAGATGGCGGAGACGATGATCGAGTAAGGATGTCTATGGATATCGTTGAGAAAACTCGCCGACTGAAAAAGTACGAAGCCTCGGAGGCGGTGGCGTTCAGTTCTGAAGGCTCACCGGGAATGGACTTCTTGTCGCCATTCGGCCCCCTGATCGGACGGACGCGGATATCTGCGGGGCTGGTTGATCATCTCAACTCGGTTTCCGACGCAGTATCGACACCGGGGCAAGGCGCCGAGTTCGAGTTATCGGAAGCGGATTGTTCGTGGGGTGGCGAGGACTCTCTGCAAAGCTGTGTGACTCGCGCGATTCGAGCTTACGTCGAGAGTGTCGAACATGAACCGTCGGGGATGGTCCAACTGGACAACTTCTGGGTCGTCAGCCAGTTCGCAGGGACTCCCAGCCCGGTGCATTTCCATTCCGGAGATTTGTCCGGAGTGCTCTACCTGAAGGTCCCGACGATTCCATCGAATGAGGATCGCAGAAACTATATCTCGGGTCGTCAGGCGGGATACATCAATTTCCTGATTGGCGGCAAACAGAGATTTGCGAGGTCATTGATCAGTTTCAAGCCCGTGATTGGCGATCTCTACATCTTCCCGGGCTGGCTGTTGCACGGCGCGGAGCCGTTTCGCGGGACCGGTGAGCGGCGAAGTCTGGCGTTCAATGCAAGGGTAGCGTAGGGAGTGGCCTGCGAAGCTGAGTGGCCTGTGGTTCGGAGTAGGGACAATGAAGCTCCCGGCTCTGCTTTCCAGGCTCGAGATCGCCGCAGCACTCGCAGCTTGCGCGTCTCCGTCCGAGGCGGGCTGGCCGATCGATGTCGCGCTGGCCTGTACCTTGCCGACCATTCGTTACCGTCAACCTGGGCATGATCACGCTGCGGTCACGTGAAATACGCGGATCCTCGGGGAAAGCTTGGCTCGCAGTTCCCGATCAGCGACCCGGATGTCGTACTCGGACTGCAGGTTCAGCCAGAACCTGGGCTCCATGCCGAAGAACAACCCGAGCCGCAGCGCGGTATCCGCCGTGATGGGACGCTGGCCATTCACCAGTTCGCTGATCCGGCTCGGTGAGACGTCGATATCCGCCGCGAGCTGTCGGGCGCTGATGCCCATCGGCTTCATGAACTCTTCCAGCATGATCTCGCCGGGATGAATTTCCTCGAGCAACTTGGGCATGTTGCAAACTCCTAGTGGTAGTCCACGATCTCGACGCTGTGCGCTCCATCCGACTTCCAGACGAAGCAGATCCGCCACTGGTCGCTGACGCGAATGCTGTGCTGGGCTTTGCGGTCGGCCCTCAGCGCCTCCAGCTGGTTGCCCGGCGGGATTCGCAGGCTGGCGAGTTCGGTGGCGGCGTGTATCTGGAGCAACTTGCGCCGAGCGACGCGCTCGATGTTTCGGAAACGGGATACCGAGCGACTGTGAAACAAGGCTTCGGTATCGGCGCACGCGAACGAATGAATCATGCAACATTCTGGTAAACACGAAAGATTCTGTCAAACAGAATCTTCTTCCCGGAACAAGACCCACTCTTGCCAGTCCTGTGACCTGGAACAGGCAGCGTCGGCTAATGGCCCCACCCGCGCCCCGCTCATCGAGCGCAGCACGACCTGCCCCGCGGCGCTGCAGCGCCCGCGCGGGGCGTCCTGTCGATCTGCCCGCGCCCTCGAGGCAGCATCACACCACTGACCCACCCGGTGGCGCACGAACTGCGCGATGAAGCCCAGGGGTTCGAGCACCACGTGCGCGGTGCCGTCGCGCCAGCCGGCCGGCATGCACCGCACGACTGGCGGGATGCAGGCATGTCGGCGCAGGATCACGCCAGCGAGATCCGTCTGATATCCAGCCGGAAGGAGCCGGCCTGCCCAGCGGCGATCAACAGTCCCATCTGGCGGATACGCGCTGGATCGAGCGGCCGTGCGTCGGCCACGTCGCGTCCGCGGAAAGACGGGCGGAAGCTGTGCAGCGGCAGGCGCAGCGTGTGCCAATCGAAACCTTCGGGCGTGAAGCCGGACTGGTAGTTCACCCCGTCCATCAGCTCGTCGGTAAGCAGGCTGAGCTTGAAGTGCCTGCCGGCAGCGCGCACTTCAATCAGGCAGGCTTCCGCACCTGCCAGGCCATGCACGCCCGGCCCACCAGAAGGTGACCTGACGGACGCAAAGCCGCCGTTGCGGGCAAGGGACACCTCGCCCTCGAATACGGCGTAGCCGGCCTCCACGTAACGCAGGCGACTGCGCGACACGCCGCCCATCACACGGTCGTCGATCGCGTACCAGGTCTCCGCCACGCCGGGGTCGGCAAAATCGAAGATCAGCTTACCGCCCATCTCACACCTCCAGTCGATGCCGAGAGTGCCTTCCCTTTCGGGGACTTACCATGCATTGCCGGGTGCCGAAGATACGCATGGGCCGCGCGATCCTGGCGGTCGTTGGTCGTTGTGTGCGCTGCGTCGCGCAACCACCCAATGGTGACCTGCCAGAGGACGACTCGCACAAAAGCGGCAAACGTTGGCAAACAGGAGTGTGACCCGGATCAGGCGTTCGGATTCAACGCCGAACCGAAGCGCTGGATCAGCGTGAGCGCAAGCGTGCGGCCCGGCGGCGCGTCAGCGCACCTTCCTGCTGCAGCCCGGGCAGATCCTTGTCGCCGGAGAGCCAGCGAAGCGTGCGAAGGGCCGTGCCATCGCAGCGCAGCGAGGTGAGCAGGCTCAACCAGATACTGAACGACCCGGCGCTGCGCCTCGACGTCCACGCCACTCTCGCTCGATCGATGCGGCTGCGTGGACCCGCCTCGCCAGAGACCGGCTGGGGCGCACGGATCCTGGTGGCACGACGCGTCGGGCAGCTGGCCGGGGCGATGCCGCGCGGGAGTTGCTGGTGGCCGGCGCGCTCGCGCTTGCGCAGCGGCTCGAAGTATCCTCGTTGCGTGTGCTGTATCCTCTACGCGTTGATCGTCCGCCGCGGGTCCGTGCGGGGCTGATGGCACGCGAGGGCGTGCAGTTTCGCTGGCACAACAGCCGCCAGCAGGGGCATGGCACCGTCGGCGCGATCGACGACAGCGTGTCGTAACCGTTCACGGATTTTGGCGACTTCCTGTCGACGATGAATCACGACAAGCGCAAGAAGGTGAAGCAGGAGCGGCGCCGCGATCGCGATGCCGGCATCGGCCATCACTGGAAACGCGGACGCGAGATCACCGAGGGCGACTGGGCGTTCTTCTACCAGTGCTGCGCCGACACCTGCCGCCGGCATGGCCACTAGGCGTACCTGTCTCTGGAATTCTTCCTGCAGGTGGCGCAGGCGTGGCCGGAGCCGTTCGTGCTGATGCTCGGCGGGCGCAGCGATGCGGGCGTGGCACGTACGGTCACCTGTGCGCTCGGCGTCTACCGGGGCGGTACCGAATGGCGCTCGGGCCTGTACCTCGAGACCTGCTGCCACCAGTCGATCGAGTACTGCATCGCGCACTGTATCGATGAGTTGAACGAAGACGCGCCGTTTCGCTCGACCTGCGCCCCTGGCGATGGCGTTGGCTGACCCTGGCAGCAGGCACCGCTGGCAGCAGCAGTTCGGCGCCGGGCTGTCGGCCGCACTGATTGCCGTGCCGCTGTCGCTCGGGCTGGGCATCTTCGCGCTGCTGCCGCTGGCCAGCGGGGGCGGCGAGGACAGCGCGGACCGGATCGTCGCGCTCGGCGCACAGGCTGGCCTGATGACGGTCGCGGTCGGCACTCTGGTGGCGCTGGCGTTCCGGCTGGCGCGCCCGCGGGCGACGCCGCTGGTGCTCGCACCCAGCAGCATGCTTGCTTTTCTGATCGGCACTGCGACATTGCAGGCGCTGGTCGGTGTCGACCATCCGCCGGCTTTCGCACTCGCCTGCGTCGCGCTGATCACCGCCGGGGCTGGCCTGCTGCAGATCGCCTTCGGCCTGCTGCGCTTCGGCAATCTGGGCAAGTACGTGCCGCACCCGGTGGTGGCCGGCTTCCAGAATGCGGCGGCCGCGTTGCTGGCCATCGGACAGCTGCCGATGGTCACTGCAGGGGATCATCTTGCGTGGCTGCACGATCCCGCCGCAGCCGCGGCAGCCACGCCACCGCTCGCGCTGCTGGTGATGGGGGCCGCGTTCGTCGGTTGCCTGCTGGCGGCACGGCGCCTGCCCTGGCTACCAGCGATTCCGGCTGGGATGCTGGCCGGGCTGGTGCTGCACCACGCGCTCGCTGCGGTGGCTGGAACCGGAGCCGTCGGGCCGACCGTACTGGTGCCTGTAGCGGCGCTGCCGGACCCTGCCTGGCAGGGCGGATGGGCGCTCGCGCACGCCCTCGCCGAGGGGCCTTCGATCGAACCTCTGCTCCCCGCACTGCTGCTGCTCACGCTGAGCATCGCCATCATCGCGTCGATCGACGCGCTGCTCAGCGCGAAGGCGGTGGAGAACGCCAGCCGCCAGCGGATGAACGGCAACGGCCTGCTGCTGCGCGCGGGCACCGCCAACCTGATCGGCGGCGTCGCCGGGGCGGTGCCAGCTTCGGTCAATCTTGCCGCCAACTTCGCTGCAGCGGCCGCCGGCGGACTCGGCCTGATCGGGCTGGTGGTATGCGCGACAGCCGCCTGCGGCGCGCTGCTGGCGAGCGCTCCGCTGCTGGGCGTACTGCCGCGGGCGGCCGTCGGCGGCGCACTGCTCTTCGTCGCATGGAAAGTCATCGATCGCTGGACGTTGTACGCGCTGCCGCGGCTGTTCGCACGGCGCAATGCCGGTCGCGCGCGGCTCGCGCTCGACCTCGCGGTGGTCGCGTTGGTCGCGCTCACCACGCTGCTCGCCGATGCGCTGGTCGCGATCGCGGTGGGCGGGCTCATCGCCGTACTTTCCTTTGTGTTCCGGATGAGCGGGACGGTAGTGCGGCGCGCCTACAACGCCGCACAGATCGGCTCGCGCAAGGCGCGCCCGGAGCGCATCGCCCGGCTGCTTGCCGGACACAGCCAGACCATCCAGGTGTTCGAGCTTCACGGCGCGCTGTTCTTCGGCACCGCCGAGCAGTTGACCAGCCTGCTGCAGCGCGCGGTGCGCGCCGGCGCGACGTACATCGTGCTGGACCTTTCGCGAGTGACCGAGATCGACTCGACCGCTGCGCGCCTGCTCGCCGCAGAGATGGCGCGGCTGCGCGCGGCGAGCGTACACATCGTGCTGGCCGGACTGGCGCTGCGGCCGCTGGTCACCCAGGCGCTGGTACGCGCGCAGGTACTCGACGCTGCGTCGCCACGCGCGATGCATGTCGATGCCGACCATGCGATCGAGTGGGCGGAAGAGCAGATCATCCACGAGCAGTTGAGCACGCTCGGCGAACCGCTAGAACTGGACCTCGCGCGGAGCGATCTGTTTCGCGGCCTCGACGCGCATTCGATCGAGCGGTTGCAGGCGCTGATGCAGCGGCGCGAGTACGCGACGGGCGATATCCTTTTCCATGAGGGGGATGCCGGCGTCGCACTCCATGTCATCGTGCGCGGCTCGGCGAGCGTGCGCATGCGCGTCGAACACGGGGATCTGCTCGCAGCCGAAGGCGATCGCGACACGCGCCAACACGCCCAGATCGGCGAGGACAGCCTGCGCATGGTCACCTTCGCCCCGGGCACCGTTTTCGGCGAGCTGGCACTGCTCGACCACGAGCGGCGTTCGGCCACGGTGATCGCCGACGAGCCGATGGTGTGTCACAGCCTGAGCGCCGAGGCGCTGGCGCACCTGCGCGAGCAACACCCGGCGATCGCGCTCGCGGTGCTGCGCAACGTGAGCCGTGCGCTGGCAGAACGACTGCGCGACACCACGCGCGCGATCACCCACCTCACCATATGAACCGCCTGTCGATCGATGCCGGCGGGTTGCGCACGCTGCAGCGTGAGGCCGCGGCCGGGCTCAGCGCAGCGCTGGTATCGCTGCCGGTCGCCATCGGCTACGGCCTGTTCGCCTTGGCCCCGCTCGGCCCGCAGTTCTACAGCTACGGCGTGGTCGCCGGCCTGTACAGCGCGATCGTGATGAACGCCGTGGCGCTGCTGATGGGCGCGCGCGCACCGCTGCTGTACGGTCCCCGCAACATGGTCGCGTTCATGATCAACGCGCTGGTGCTGCATCTGCTGGTCGAGCAGCACGAGGAGCTCCTGGCGCAACTGGCGCCGCAGCAGGTGGTGGCGATCGTGCTGCTGATAGGACTGTTAGCGGGGGTCGCGCAGATCGCACTCGGCGCACTGCGCGCAGGCGGAGCGGTCAAGTATGTGCCGCACCCGGTGATCGCAGGCTTCCAGTGCGCCGCCGGGTTGCTGCTGATCGTCGGCCAGTTCGACGCGGTGACCGGGCAGCACGAGCCGCTGCGGCTGGCCGAGCTGTCGCGGCAGCTCGCCGGGGTCGAAGTCGGCGCCGTGCTGGTGGCTGCGCTGACGCTCACCGCGTGTCTGGTGCGTCCCCGGCACTGGTCGCACCTGCCGGCACTGGCCGTTGGCGGCACGGCAGGTACGCTCGCCTTCTACCTGCTGCAGGCCCTGATTCCGGACTTCGCCGGCGGCGCGGTCCTCGGAGGCCTGCCGGCAGGCCTCCCGGCACCGGTCTACCCGGGCACCCTTTACTGGGCACTGACCGAGCCGGCACTGCGCGAGCTGCTGCCCTCGATCGCGATCGGCGCAATATCGATTGCGCTGATCAGTTCGCTCGACGCGCTGCTCGGTGGCAAGGCGCTCGCCGGCGAGAGCCGCCAGGCGTTCCGCGGCAACCAGGAGCTCACGCGCATCGGTGCCGGCAACATCGCCAGCGCACTGTTCGGGGCGATTCCCGGCGCGATCGCGCTGGCCTCCAGCGCCGCAGGCCAGCGCGCCAGCGGCCGCACGCGTGGCTACTGCGCCGTGCATCTGCTGCTCGTGCTCGGCGCGGTGGTGCTGCTGCCCGATGTGCTGGCGATGATCCCGCGCGCAGTGATCGGCGGCATCCTGGTGGCGGTAGGCATCGGGCTGATCGATCGCTGGACACTGCAGCAGCTGGCGTGCGCCATGCGCGCAGGTCCGTGTGCCGCCGCTGGCGTATGGCGCGAGCTTTCGATCGTGGGCCTCGTCGCGGGGGTGGCGCTGGCGATGAACATCGTACTGGCCGTGGCTGCCGGCATCGGCATCTCGGTCGTGTACTTCATCGTGCGCATGAGCCGATCGGTGATCCGCCGCAGCTACCGCTGTGCGTTCGTGCGCTCGCGCCGCAGTCGGCCGCGCAGCGAGGCCGAGCAGCTGGCGGAGCTCGGCGAGCAGATCGTCGTGTTCGAGCTCGAAGGCGCGATCTTCTTCGGCACCGCCGAGGACCTCGCCAAACGGATCGAGGCAGCTTGCGTGCGCACCCCCACCTTCGTCGTCATCGATGTCGGCCGGGTCAGCGAGATCGATCTGAGCGGCTCGCGCATCCTGAGCCGGGTCAGCGACCTGCTGGTGAGCGACGGGCACCATCTGCTGATCGCCGGATTACGCGAGGGCAGCCCGCTCGACCGCTACCTGGACGCCGCCGGCACGCGCACGGCGATCAGCAGCGAGCGCATCTTCCCCGACATCGACCGCGCGCTGGAGTGGGCAGAGGACGGGTTGCTGCGCGCCGCAGCCGGCGCCGCGACGGCGCGGCTCGGCCTCGCGGCCACCGTCGACGCCGTCGAGTTGTCGCAGTTCGAATTGTTCAATGGGCTTGATGCAGACGAGCTCGCCCTGCTGCGCGCCGAGCTGACGCTGACGCGTCACCCACGAGGCGCCACCGTGTTCGAGGAGGGGGATCCGGGTGATTCGCTTTACCTGGTGATCGCCGGCAGCGCCAGCGCATTGCTGCGCGGGCGGCGCGTGCGCCTGGTCACCTTCTCCGCGGGCACCTTCATCGGCGAGGTAGCGATGATCGATCAGTCGCCGCGCACCGCCACGGTGATCGCCGACGATGACCTCGCATGTCTGGTCCTGCCGCGCACCGGCTTCGACCGGCTCGCCGGACAGTCGCCAGGCACTGCAATCACCATCACCGCCAACCTGTGCCGTGAACTCGCGCACCGGCTGCGGCGCACCAACCGGACACTGGTGGAACTGAGTCGTTGACTGCGGCAGTGACCTGAGCCGACCTGACAGCGATGGATCGGGGCTGCGGGTCACAGCGACAGTTCACAGCCGCAGTCAACGACCACAGGTCCGGCCTGCCTGGAGCGCTTGCCCGGCTCCGGAGGCCCTGCTACCGTCCGTACCATGGTGACAACCGAACCCGAAAGCACTTTGTCACGCCGCAAGCCCCGGACTCGCAGCCTCTGGCGCTCGCTCGTTGCCGTGCCGATGTGCACGCTTTCGCTCGCTGTGGCAGCAGCCAGCGCACCGGCAAGGGAAGATGCGATGCAAGGGGCTGAACGCTTGCTGCTGGAGGCGCAGCGGGTGGGCAATCCGGAGCGGCTGGCGCAGGCCTACGCGTTGCGCGCCGCCGCCCATCAGGGCGCGGGAGATCGCCAGCGTGCGCTCGCCGATGCGCAGACCGCCTCGCAGCTCTTGCCTGCCAGCGCCTCTGCGCCGCTGCGCGCAGCCATTGCCGGCACTCTCGGCCAGGCGCGGCTGCGCGCCGGCGAGATCGACACCGCCGAAGCGCCGTTGCAGGAAGCGATCGTGCTGGCAAGCTCGTCTGGCAATACGCGTATCGAGGCTGTGGCAGCCAACGATCTGGGCTTGCTGTACCTGCGCCTGCAGCGTCTGCCAGATGCAGCACTGCAGTTTCGCCGCGCGCAGGCCGCTGCGGAAAATGCCGGCAACACACTGACAGCGGCCAGCGCGGCGATCAATCTGGGCCGCCTCGAGTTTCGCAGCGGCAACCTCGCCGCCGCGACCGGCGCCGCCAGCGGTGCCGAAAAGCTGCTGGCAACGGCACCCGTGAGCCGGGACACCGTGCTTGCGCGCGCCGCTGCGGGCGATCTGCTGCGCGAACTCGGCCGCACTGCAGGAGACCCGGTGGTGCGCGCCGCACGGTTGTCGCTCGAGGGCACGGCCACGAGCGCCGCCGAACTGCGCGATCCGTACGCGGCCGCATTCAGCCTGATCCATCTGGCTGAACTCGAGATCGACCAGCGCAATCTGCCAGCCGCTGCCCGGCTCAATGCACGGGCGCAGTTCGCGGCGCAGGCGTCCGGTCAACCGCTGGCTGTGTTCCGTGCGCAGTGGCAGTCTGCCCGGTTGCTCGACACCGCCGGTGACGCCACCGGCGCGATCAATGCGTATCGCGCCTCGCTCGCATCGCTCAACGAGATCAAGCCGGACATCGCGGCCGACACCTGGGCGGCGGGCGACGCCTACCGGGAGCGGGTCGGCGCCGCCTATCTCGGTTTCGTCGAACTGCTGCTGCGCCGCGCCGGGCAGGACAGCGATACGCAGCGCTCGGCGGCTTCGCTGCGCGAAGCGCGCGCGGTCATCGAGCGCTTTCGCACCGTCGAGCTGGAAGACTACTTCCGCGACGACTGTGTCGAGCGGTATCTGGCAGGCATCCGTCCGCTCGAGCAGGCGGCCGCAGGCACGGCGATCATCTATCCGATCCCGCTGCGCGACCGGCTGGAGCTGCTGGTGAGCGTGGGCGAGCGCATGTATCGTGTCTCGGTCCCGGTAGGCGAAGAACAGTTGCGACGGGAGACCAACGCACTGCGTGCAGCGCTGGAAAGAAGAACGACCTTTCGGTACCTGCCCCATGCACGCCAGCTCTACGACTGGGTGATCCGGCCTCTGGACACGATACTGACCGGCGCATCGGTGCATACGCTGGTGATGATTCCGGATGCGCCGCTGCGCGGCGTGCCGCTGGCGGCGCTGCATGATGGCAACGACTTCCTGCTTGCCCGTTACGCGGTGGCGATCGCGCCCAGCCTGACGCTGGTCGATCCAAGACCACTCGCCAGCCGGGGCACTTCGATTCTGGCTGCGGGCGTATCGCAGGCAGTGCAGGGATTCACAGCGCTGCCGGCAGTCGAGGGCGAGTTGAGCGAAGTGGCCGCTTTCGGCGCGAAGGCGGTGCTGCTCGACTCGGCATTCAGCGCGCAGGCGTTCGAGAAAAACCTGCGCGAAACGCCGGTCTCGGTAGTCCATGTCGCTTCGCATGCGCGTTTCTCCGCCGACTCGCGCCAGTCCTTCCTGCTCACCTATGACGGACGGCTTTCGATCGATCGGCTCGAGCAGCAGTTGCGCACGACTCGACTGCGCGACGACCCGATCGAGCTGCTTCTTCTCAGTGCCTGCGAGAGCGCGGCTGGCGACGAACGGGCTGCGCTGGGTCTTGCCGGGGTGGCGGTCAAGGCCGGCGCGCGCAGCGCCGTGGCCACACTGTGGCAAGTCAGCGATGCGGCGACCCGGGTGCTGGTGGGAGAGTTCTATCGGCAGCTGGCACAGCCCGGCGTGAGCAAGGCCGAAGCGTTGCGCCGTGCGCAGCAACTGCTGCTGTCCGACCTGCGCTACAGGCATCCCGGGCTCTGGTCGCCATTCATGGTCATTGGCAACTGGCTTTAGCGCGCTCGCGATGACGACCGACAGCGAGTTCCCGGAAGACGTGTTGGTCCGTCTGATTGCGGCCCATGGCACGGCCCGCTGCTATCCGAAGAACGCTGTGATCATCGCCGAGGGCGATCCCTCGGACTGGCTCTATGTGATCGTGTCTGGCCGGCTGAAGGTCTACCTGAGAGACGACACAGGCCGCGAGGTGGTTCTGGCGACCCGCGGCCCGGGCGAGTATGTCGGCGAGATGGCCCTCGACTCCGGCGTGCGCACAGCCTCGGTGATGACGCTCGAGCCCTGCGAGCTGTCGGTCGTGTCCCAGCAGGCGTTCCTCGAGTTCATCGCCAGCGAGCCGGGTGCGGCTTTCAGCCTGATCCGGACACTGATCCGGCGTGCGCGCGAAGCCTCGGAGAACATCCGCAATCTTGCCTTGCTCGATGTCTACGGCCGCATCGCCCGACTGCTGCTGGAACTGGCGACCGAGCAGGACGGCAAGCTGGTTGTACAGGAGCCGCTCACCCAGAAGGATATCGCCGAGCGTGTCGGCTGCTCGCGCGAAATGGTGAGCCGTATCTTTACCGACCTGTCCTCAGGCGGCTACATCAGTTTCGAGGGGCGCCGGGTGCATATCGAGCGTATGTTGCCCAAGCGCTGGTAGCGTGGGGAACCCGTCGACCGTATCCAGCCCGGGGCAGTCTCTGGCCGAGTCCCGGTCGATCCTCACCGCTGCGCGCAGCCGCGGGATCGCCGCGCTGTGCTGTCTGTGTGCGGCGGTGCTGCCGTTCACCTCGCCAGTGCAGTGGCTGGACCACAAGCTGGTCGATGCGGGACAGCGCGTCTTGCAGGCGGTCGCACCACGCGCAGCAGACATCGAAGTGGTCGTGATCGGCATCGACGATGCGACACTGCGCGCCTTTCCCGAGCCGCTCGCGCTCTGGCACCTGCGGCTCTCCACCCTGTTCTCGGCACTGTCCGAAGCGGGGCCGCGCGCCGTCGGCCTCGATGTCGAGCTGCCCGATCGCTCGCTCGCCTTCATCCAGCCGGAGCTGGACCGCACGCTTCTGCGTGCCCTGTCTCAGCTCGCTCGCGCGCAGCCGCTGGTAATTGCGCGTGGCCTGGATCGCGATGGCCGACTCAAGCCGGTGTTCGTGCCTTATCTGACCGTGCTTGGTGCCGACGGCAGCGCGCTGGCCGCCCTGGAGGTCGACCCGGACGCGATCGTTCGGCGCCTCACACCGCGCCTGGGCGACAGCGAGGGCGGCATCGAAACCTTCAGCAGCCTGCTGGCCCGCCGTCTTGGCCGCACACCGACCGCCGGTCTGATCGACTACAGCGTCGGGCCGCGTTTCAGCTATCTGCCGCTGGTTGAAGTCCATGCCTGGGCAGTGGCAGGCGACAAGCTGCGCTTGCGTGCCGCAATGCTCGACAAGGTCGTCCTGATCGGCAGCGTACTTCCCTTCGAGGATCGACATCGCGCGCCAGTGCGGCTGGCGGAGTGGGAACACGCGGACACCGTGCCGGGCGTGCTGCTGCATGCGCAGGCACTGCGCACCCTGCTCGGGCCGGGACCGATCCGGCCAGTGGCACTGCCCTGGGTGATGCTGCTCGCAGCGCTCGCCGGCCTGCTCTGGTTCTGCGGGCGCAGGCCTGCGGTCGGACTGGCGTCGCTTGCCCTGGTCGCACTGGCGCTGGCGGCATCCGCCCTGTTGCTGCTGCATCGACAGTGGTGGCTGCCGATCGGCGGCGCGCTGCTCGGGGCGGGACTGGCCACAGGCGCGCGCCTGTTCACTCAAGCGTGGCTCAGCCATCGCGAACGACACTGGCTGCAGCGTGCGTTTGCCGGGGCAGTGAGCCCTAACGTGCTCGATCTGATCGTCAGCGGCCAGCTGCAGGCCGGCACCGGCAGCGGCCGGCGCACCCTGTGCGTGATGTTCGGCGACATCCGGGACTTCACGCAGTTGACCGAACGCAGCGAACCCGAAGAGATCGTCGATCTGCTCAACCGTTACTTCAGCCAGGTGACTGCGGCCGTGCACCGGCACCAGGGCACGATCGACAACTTCCGCGGCGATGGCATCATGTGCATGTTCGGCGCACCCCAGCCTTCGGCCGACCCCGCGCAGGAAGGCTTCAGCGCTGCGCGCGACATCCTGACCGGGATCGATCAGCTCAATGCGGAGCTGGTTGCGCAATCGCGGCCGGCGATCGCCATGGGGCTGGGGCTCGCGCTGGGCGAGGCCGTGGTCGGACGCGTCGGGTCGGCGGAGCGCAACGAGTACACCGCGATCGGCGACTGCGCCAATGTGGCAGCCCGGCTGGAGGGACTGACCCGCGAGCTCGGCTATCCGGTTCTGGTGAATAATCACGTTGCGTCGGCGCTGCAGCCCGGGATAGCGTTCGACGATCTGGGGTATCACGCGCTCAAGGGTCATGCTCCAGTTCAGGTTTTCGGATGGCCCGCACGCGCAGCCGGGGTTTCCCCCGAAGCCGGTGTGGCCAATGCAGAGGTGTCCCGATGAGCAGAATTTTCGCTGGATCAGTTTCCCGAGCAGTCGCCGGGTCGATGGCGATGGCGCTGGCGGCGATGCTGGGCAGCTCCTTCGCCTGGAGCGCGACCATGGCTCTGGTGATCGACACGCAGGGCACCAGCAGCCAGCGCTCGAAGGCGCGCGTCGAACTGCTGAGCGAACTGGCCCCGGGCAGCGAACTGCAACTCGATGCAGCCGCGCGGGTTGTGCTGGTACACACCGTCACCGGCGTGGAGTACACGCTGTACGGTCCAGGCGATTTTCGCTGGACCAACCAGGGCGCGCAGTCGCTGCGTGCAGGCGGACGCATCACCACCCGTGAACCGCTCGGTGGCGCACTGCGCGAGGTGTCGCTGCGCACCGGACGACTTGCGCAGGCAAGCATAGCGATGCGCGGCGAGGGCCAACCCGAGCCACTTCGACTGACTTCGCCCGTGGCCACCTGGCTGCTCGAGATGCCACGCGAGTTCAGCTGGCAACCCGGGCCAGGCGCTCTGAGCTATCGGTTCGAACTCACCGATTCGCGCGGCACCCTGATTCATGTAGTCGAGTCGTTGACTGAAACCCGGCTCACCCTGCCGCCAGCACTCGGTCTCGAGCCCGGCCGCACCTATGCCTGGCAGGTGACGGCACACCTGCCCACCGGGGCGAGGCTGGAAGGCTGGACCGAGTTCGGGGTGGCCGGCGATTCCATGCGCGCGAGCGCCAGCCGAGCGCAGCCGCCTGCAGATGCCGGCTTTTCCGACCGGCTTCTCTACGCCGCCCTGCTCGATACCTGGGGCTTGCGTGAACAGGCCGATGGCGAGTGGCGGCGGCTGGCATCCGACCGGCCGGACGAGCAGCGGATACGCGCGCGCGCCGCAGCACAGTAACAGTTCGTCTCAGAACGAAGTCACATAGGTCAGACGCAGGTGCCAGCCATTGTCGGCCAGCGTCGAGGTCGGCGTCCGCACCGGGTGCAGCGCGTCCCCGTAGTAGATGTGCAACTGCACGCCGGCGTAGGGTTCCCAGCGTACGCCAGCGCCGATGCTCGACAGATAACCGGGCGCTGGCGCGGGATCGTTGCGCAGCCGGCCCTTGCCGGCATCGGCGAACACGGCCAGCTGCAGTGCGCCGTCCGTCTTGGCCTGGGCGCGTTGCCCAGGAAGCCGCACATGGCCAACCAGATGCCGGTACTCGATCGAGGAGAACCAGCCGCTGTCGCGTATCTGCACATCCTTGCGATACCCACGCACACTGTCAATGCCGCCGAGCGCGTAGCGCTCCGGGCCGAGCAGACTGTCGTTGGACTGCTGGTTCTCCGCCCTCGCGACCAGGGTGCCGCGTGCACCCAACCGCTCGATCCACTGCCCCTGCACCAGCGCCGAGGTGAACTTCGAATCGGCGATGCCGGGCGCGCTGGCGACCGATGCCCCCATCGCGTCCAGCCCGAAGGACACAAGACCGCGCAAGGCCACCACGCGCTGGGTCGAGCGCCCCACCCAGTCCAGCCCGAGGCGCAGCGCGCTCACGGTGGTCACGCCATCGGGGGCGCCGGGCACAAACACCGACGGCTGACCGAGAAAATAGTTGCGCGTGCGCCGGTTCGAGACTGTCGCGGTGGCGATCAGCGATCTGGCAAGCGCAGTGATCAGCGGCTGCGACAGCGCAAGATCGAACCCGCTCGACGCCGCGCTGATGTCGAGCTGGTCGAGCGGGGCCTCGACGATCCGGCTTCGAGTCTTCGCCAGCCGAAACTGCACCTGGGTGCCGCTCGCATGAATCGGCATCACGACGCTGAACTGCCCATCATCCAGACCCTCGGTTACCGCACCACGCAGCGTGATCACTTCACCAGCACCGAACAGATTGCGTGCGCCCACGAATGCCTCGGCCTGGTTTGTACCCACCACTGGCGAGCGATCGTTGCCATAGGCGAAGCTGGCGAAGTACACCGGCCCGCCAGTTACATCGACTCGCAGGCGTGCTGCGCCCGGCTGGCTGCCGGGTGCCAGTTCGCCCGACAGCCGCTCGATCTGCGGATCCTGCAGCAGCAACTGCATCTGCTCCTGCAACCGATTCACATTGAGCACCGGCTCCGCACTGCGAGCGAGGCGGTCGCGCAGATAACCCGGCCGGAAGCGGTGCTGGCCGATGATGTCGATGCTGGTAAGTCGGCCTTCGATCACCAGCACCCGCAGCTCGCCGTCGTTCACCTCCTGATCCGGAATCACTGCGCCTGAGTTTATGTAGCCTGCCTCGATGTACCGCCGAGTGATCGCCAGCCGGATCGCCTCGAGTTCGGCAGCACCGATCCGTGTGCCCAGATACCTGGCCACCACCTCTTGCAGTTCAGGCGCGCTGAACACGGTGTTGCCCTCGAACCGCAGCGCGCGCAACAACAGCGCCGGCTGCGTGGCCAGACTGCCTGCCTCGGGTGCCCTCCCTGGCGGCACCACCGGCAGCAGCAACTCCGGCCGTACCGGCGCGCGCGGCAACTCGTCTGGCAGCGACTGCAGGTCACGCGGTCGGCTGGGCTGATCGGCAGGCGGCAGCGCGATCTGGGCTCTTGCCATCGACCCGGCCACTGTCGCGCAGGCCGTGGCTGTCGCCAGGATCAGCGACTGGAAGCTGCAGCCTGGCCGCCGATGTCGTTCAGCGGCAGGCAAAGTGGAACGCGGGCGTCGCCCAGGCAAGCAGGGGCGACGCAGACACGCCGGCCGCCGCACTGGCGCCGGAAGAATCCGCTGGGTCGAAGTAGCTGGAGAACAGGTTCTGCTCAGGCGAGAACGGCAGACCACTGCGGCCAGTGGCACGCAGACTGCTGCCACTGCTGCTGCCGCGTACCGAGCAGGCGGTGCGCAGCAACGAAGTGGCGTCCAGGAACTGCGAGGGCAGTGCAGCCAGCGCGCTGACCAGATCGATGCCAGAGGTACTGACCTGGACTGTGCCAGGAAGCCCGAGTGCCGACGAGGCGTCGATCAACGTCCCGGGCGCGTTGAAGAAATAGTTGGCGACGATACCGATATTGCCGCCCGGTCCGCCGAAGGCATTGGCGACGATACGCGAGCCCTGCTCGAACACCACGAATATCGGATCGATCGCGATGTTGCCCCCGGCGCCGGCGCCCGACCCGACGGCCGTGCTCACTTCACCGCCCTTCAGGTGCAGCAGCGTACCCACCGTCACATCGATGTTGCCGCCGTCGCTCGCTGCGGCCCGGGTGCTGATCGTGCCACCGAACAGCTGCAGGCGATCGCTCGCGCTCACCGCGATCGAGCCGGCATTGCCGGTGCCGGTAGCGGTGGCAGTGACCCGGCCACTGTCGCTGATCAGGATTGCCGGCGCGTCCAGGCTGAGATTGCCGCCATTGCCGGAGCCGGCGCTGTTGCTGGAGATCGTGCTCGGGAACGGGCCCTGTGCACGGCCGGCAGCGCCGCGTACGAGGTCAGGCGCTATCGTGTCGGCAACCACCGCTGTCGCATCTACACCGCTCACCCGGATCGAGCGGCTGGCGGCGATGTCGACGCGCCCGCCGGCACCGCTGCTGCTGGTGCCAGCGTCGATCCAGCCGCCGTTGACCACCGCAAGGTCGCCGGCGCGCACCGTCAGCGGGCCGGCGTTACCGGCACCGGTGGTCGAGGTGCGCACGATGCCGCGGTCGAGCGTCATCGTGTCAGCCGCCAGCACGATGCCGCCACCGGCACCGCTGCCCTGCGTCTCGGCGTACAGGCCGGAGAAGGCCGCGTCGGTCGGACTGCGGCCACTGATCAGCAGACTGCCGGTGGCGGCGATGTCGATCGAACCGGCGGCACCGGTCGAGCCGGTGGCCGAACGCGCATCGACCTGCGCGCCATTGCGCAGAGTGATGTCGCCTGCGCGCAGCGTCACCGAGCCGCCACGGCCGTTCAGCAGCGCGTTGCTCTGGATGCGCCCATCGTCGAGCAGGATTGAGGCCGCGTTGACGCTGATGCTGCCGGCGTTACCGCTGCCGCGCGCCTGGCTGCTCAGGCCGCCTGGCCAGAGGGGATCAGCCCCCGAAAAGCCGACACCGTACGCCGGCGCCCGTTCGACCATCTCGAAGGCACCGGTGAGGTTGATCGTGAGCGCACCGGCGTTGCCGGCGGTGCCATCATTGGCGTTGACTTCGATGCGCGAGGCACCGGTCATGCGCAGCGCTTCTCCGGTGATGGAGATCCGGCCGGCACTGCCTGTCGTCGTGGGCGAGAACCCGCTCAAGTCCGGATCGGCCGAGGCGACGATAACGGCCCCATCCTGCATCACGATACTGCGTGCCGAGATGTCGATCAGGCTGCCGTCGCGCGGGCCTTCGGTGGTGGAGACGATGCGGCCGTCGTGGGCCATGCGCAGCGAATCGGCACGCACCAGGATCTGACCCTGTTGACCGGTACCCCAGCGCGTGCGCGAGAACAAGGCGCCACCATCGAGCAGCACCGAGGGAGCATCGATCAGGATCGTGCCCCCGCGCCCGCCACCTTGTGTGACCGCTGCCACGCGCGCGAAACTGCCGCGATCGGCTGTCGTATCGATTGCGAACGAGGTGGCAGCACGAATCTCGACGTTGCCACCATCTCCGGTCGACTGACTGTTGGAACTCTCGATGTTCACGTCCCGCTGCAGGACGCCCGGCTGCAGCCGGATCGTGTCGCCGTTCAGGCGTATCGCGCCGGCGTTGCCACGGTCGTAGGCGACGCTGATGATGCCCACCCCGGCGACGGTGATCTGCGGCGCGGTCACGCTGATGTCGCCGGCACCACCGGTGCTGTAGCTGTAGGTGTAGCCGAGCGAATCGGTGGGCGCGAAGCGTTGCGCGGAGATGATCATGTCACCGCCACGTCCGCTGCCGACCGCCCTCGTCCCGTACTCGGCAAGCCCACTGGTGAGGATCACGGGGGCCGACAGCAGGACGTTGCCGCCGCGACCGCTGCCCCAGGTGTCGGACAGCACGCTCGACACGTTACCGTCCCAGTCGACGCCGGACAGTTCGATCAGGCGGCTGGCATTGACGCTGATGTTGCTGCCGGGCCCGCTGCTGGTGTTGCGCATGTAGCTGTAGACGAAACCGCCATTGACGATCGATGCCTCGCCAGCATCGATCGTGATCGCGCCGCCGGCACCGGCGCCACGGCCATCGATCTGCACGATCCCCGCGTCCACCACCACCCGGTCGCCGCGCAGCACGATGTCGCCGCCGCGCCCCCCGGCCAGCGCGAAGCTGGTGATCGCGGTGTAGTTCGGATCGGCCGGCTGCGCGAGCACGGTCAGCGGGCCCTCGGCGGTGAAGCGCAGGTCGCCGCCGCGGCCGGTCGAGCCGGCGATTGTCTGCACGCGGGTGTACTGGTCGAACTGCATCGCCGGTGCGTCGATCACCACGTCGGCGCCACGCCCCCCGGCATTGGAGCGCGAGACGATCGTCGCCCCGCGCGCGATGAAGCCGGCGCCGTTGATCGTGCCGTCGCTCACCCCCGTGGACGTGATCTCGATCGGCCGCGCATCGGCCGCCTGGCTGTTCACGCTGGTGATCGATGCCCCGGCGATCGCAATCTGTCCGCTGCGGATCACGATGCGGCCCGGTGCCAGCGCCATACTGGCCACGCTCTCGGCGTTCAACTGCGCACCGCCGCTCACCGTGATCGTTCCGTGCGCCAGGCCAGCGCTGGGCGTGAGCCCGGAATCGAGGGCGAACTCGCCCGCGCCAGCCGCACTGGCGATGCGCAGATCGCCGCCGCGCCCGCGCACGCGCGCAGCCGCACCGCTGATGGCGACGTTGCCGCCGACATACGACACATCCTTGCCGAAGGCGCCGTTCAACACCGAACCGGTGATGGTGATCGGCGCAGGCGCCGGCCCGAGGAAGCCGAACGCCTGCGGCGGCGCGATCGACAGCACGCCCGGGTCGACCGCAACTGCCTCGAAGCGCGTGCCGTCGCCCATCCGGATGTAGTTCGCGGTGGTCGCATGGAACGACCCGGTCAGATCGAGCGTCGCCCCGCTGCCGAACAGGATGCCGGCCGGATTGATCAGGTAGAGATTGGCGCCGGCGATCGATGTCCCCAACTTCCCGTTGATGCTCGACGCGGTGCCGCCGGTGACCCGTGCGAGCACGTTGCCCACCGACACAGGGCCGCTGAACATCGCACTGCCGCCGGTGGATACGTTGAACGTGGCGAAGCTGTGAAACAGGTTGGCGCCGGCCTGCCTTCCGAGCGAGGCGGGGATGGTCACATTGGCACCGGACAGCGTCGAGGCTGCACCCAGCGTCCCATCGGTCACGATCTGGGCGCTGGCTGGGGCCATCACGCCGATTCCAGCAGCAACGATAGCCACCCGATCAAGCCGGCAATGGCGCCCGATGCGCTTCACAGCATCATCTCCAAATCTGCTCCAGACCTTATCTTGACGGAGGTCTTGGCTCCAGACAAGGCCAAGATTACGTACGATGGACAAAGCCTACTGCAGGTTCGCGCCGACACATCTGTGACTTTTTCACATTCTGACACGCGGTCGATCCGGTCAGGCTGGACCGCCCTGACTCCGAATCGACGCTCGCCGTGCACTGGAGCAGGCTAGCCGGCCTTGCTCGGCGTCGGTGCCGGTGGAGCGGGTGCTGTGCAAGCAGGTCTCAGGATTGCGACTTCGTGGCTTCGCCTGCCCGCACTGTTCTGGTTGTTGCCCGCACCGACGTACCCACTACCCCCGCTTCCCGCGCAAGGGCAAGGCAAGGCCAGCCCGCACGCAGCGCCAGACCTGGGCGCAGGCACGCCAGAGCAGAGCGCTGGCGTGCCGGAGGCC
Source organism: Rhodocyclaceae bacterium (assembly GCA_020248265.1). Classification (NCBI taxonomy): domain Bacteria; kingdom Pseudomonadati; phylum Pseudomonadota; class Betaproteobacteria; order Rhodocyclales; family Rhodocyclaceae; species Rhodocyclaceae bacterium. The sequence goes on along the minus strand of JADCHX010000021.1, from coordinate 43,839 downwards.
CTGGCGCAGCTGACGGGCACGTTCTGCTCGTGCCCAGGCGTGCAGTTCATGCAGGGCCTGAGCGTCGAACACGGGATACGAACGGTTCAGGCTGGCGTTGACCTTCGGATCGCAGTGCAGGTCGTTCATGACGGGTACCCCAATGAGAGAGAGCCGCCGACCGCGTTCTGGCTGGGCCAGGGACGCACAGCAGCGGTGGCCTTCACTCTATGGAGTCACTGCGCAGGCATCTGTGCGCGGTTTACCGCTTCGATGTGACCGATTCACACCCCTTTGCCGGCGAGTGCCCGCCCCCGATCATTGCGTGCGCTGCGCGTGCTGCTCGTGCCAGGCCGGCATAAACGCCGGCAGCTGCGAGCAGCGTGGGATGCGTACCGTATTCGACGACCCCGGCTCGGCACTGCCCAGCCTGAGGACGGTTCGACTTGCGCGGCATCGCCCGCAAGTCTAGATTGCGCGATCCGATCCCGGATCGTCATGGCGACGATGGGCGCGCGGTTGCAACGCGGTTGCAACGCGATTGAAAAGCAACAGTCACCCGACAGGTACGCAATGGACACGAGCGAAGATCGGACTTCTGGCGGTGACGGCCGGGCGCTGACCGATGCGTTGGCCGCCCACGGCGTAGTGCGCCGGTTTCCGCGCAACGCGGTGATCATCACCGAAGGGGACACATCGGACAGCCTGTACGTCATCATCACCGGACGGGTGAAAGTCTATCTCGCTGACGAGACGGGTCGAGAAGTGGTGCTCAATGTGCACGGACCGGGAGAGTACATCGGCGAGATGTCGCTGACGGAGGGCACACGCACTGCTTCGGTGATAGCGCTGGAAACCTGCGAACTGTCGATCGTGACTCAGAGCGCGTTCCGGCAGTTCATTGCACAGAATCCGGACGCCACCTATCACCTGATCCGCAAGCTGATCCATCGTCTGAAGGTCGCCTCCAATGGCGTACGCAACCTCGCCCTGCTCGATGTGTATGGCAGAGTCGCACGCCTGCTGATTGATCTGGCCGTGGACCGGGACGGCAGCATGGTGGTGCCGGAGCCACTGACCCAGCAGGAAATCGGCAACCGCGTGGGATGTGCACGCGAAATGGTGAGCCGGATCTTCTCTGACCTGACCGCCGGCGGCTACATCCGGTTCGAAGGCAGGCACATTCATATTCTTCGTACGCTGCCCAAGGATTGGTGAGGTCGGCCAGCACGCCTCGCAACCGATTACGGGTAGAACGGGCAGAGCCGATAGCCGACCGGTCCGAGCTCGGTGGTGTCGAGCGTGAGCTTGATCGAGAAATCCTCGCCGGCACGCAGTCCGGTCCGGTTGTCGGGTGCCGGATAGGCAAGTGCGATCGATTACCGGCGACGAGGTCGGGTCTTCATCGCGCCGATGCAAAACTCAAGACTTGACCCCATTTCCCCAAGACTTGACCCCATTTCCTTTCCCTGACCCCATTTTCCACATCGGATGCTCCCGCGTTGACGCTTCTGCTTGCTCTCGCCTCGGCGTTCGCCTTCGCCTGCGCGATGATCGCGAGCAACGTCGGCCTGCGCCACATGAGCGCCCGTGCCGGGGTGACGGTAAGTGTGCCGTCTGCGGCGGTGCTGTTCTGGCTGGCGCTGCCGGCTTTCATCGATCCGGCGCTGGCGGCGGCGCCGATCAGCGCGCTGGGGATATTCCTCGCCGTCGGGCTGTTCTTCCCGGCGGCGGTGACGCTGCTGGTGTTCGAGTCGAACGCCCGGCTCGGGCCGACGATTGCCGCAACTGTGTCCTGTACTGCACCGCTGTTCGCAGTAGCGGCCGCGGTGCTGCTGCTGGGCGAAGTGCTGGATCTGCGCCGCGCCGCTGGCACACTGGCTGTGGTCCTCGGCATCGCTGTGCTGTCGACCGCCGGAAACGCATCGAAGGCCGCCAGTCCGGGCGCGGGCAACGCGGTGGACGGACGCGGCATGGTGCTCGCGCTCGGTGCGGCGATGCTGCGGGCCGCAGCGCAAGTCCTGCTCAAGATCGGCTTCGTGTTCTGGGCCAGCCCTTATGCCGCGATCCTGGCCGGCTATACGGTGTCGGCTGCGGTGATCCTGATTGCCTCGCGGTTGCTCGCCGGACGCGCGCCGATCGTGCGTACCCGGGGCGGCATTCCATGGTTCATCCTGGCGGGGGTGTGCAATGGTTCGGCGATGCTGCTGATGTATGCCGCGCTGGTGGACGGCGAGGTGAGCCTGGTGGCACCGATCGTGGCCGGTTATCCGCTGTTCACCCTGCTGTTGTCAGCGCTGTTTCTGGGCAACGAGCGGCTGGCAGGCCGGCACCTGCTCGGTGTCGCGATCACCGTGGCCGGTGTGGCACTTCTCGCTTCGCGCTGAATCGCCTGGCGGGCAGTGGCGTGCATCGTTCATGGCCTGGAAGCACGCAGCTGGCTAGGGGTCCCGGAAGATCCGGTCTGTCTTGAAGGAGACCGCGACCTGCCCGGCATTATGGCCATAGAAGTAGCCGAAGTCCGTCAAGGCCCGGGTGACAAGGTCGAACAGGGCGTGATCCGAGCGCCGGGATGGATGGTCCGCAGGCGCCGTGATGTCGTTCCCCGCGGTCTCGATGATGCGGTCGACCTCCCACATATAGACCGGATCGAGGACGAAGATCGCGTCCACGTCCAGTCGTCGGCCTGCGCCGTCCAGGCGAAATTTTCTGCCCCCCTCCGGACCGGTGGAGAGGAGGACGAGCTGATACAGACCATCGTCCGAGACCATCCGATACTCACCGGGAATGCGTTTGAATTCCACAATGGCGATGACGACCTCGCGCGGGAACACGAAAACGCGGATAGTACTTTCAAACACCCCTGCGAGCGCCTGGCTGCGGCCTCGAGGACGCGATCGTCGCGCCGACGCGCTGCACGCGCAGTGCCGTGGCCCCCGAATCGGGTGGCCAACCCGGCAGCACGGCGCAAGATGGCCCTCGAATCCATCGTCCTCACCCGTGCCCCGCTCGTCGAGCGACGCGTTGGCGAGGGAGGCGCTCGAGGCGCCGATGGAGATCTGGATATGGCTGAACGCCACTGTGCTCGAATAGCCGATCACGGCCACCGGACTGTCGGAGCGATCCTGCACGGCAGCCAGCGCGGCGGTCATCGTCTGCGCTCCGGCCAGCGCGCCCAGCAGCAGCAGCGGCTCGATGCGCAACAGGTAGCGCCCCACCAGCAGGCCCACGAACTGCGGCACCAGCGTGACCACGATGCCGCCGAAGAACACCGCGAGGCCGACCTCGCGGATCGCGTCGATGAAGACCGGGCCCGCCTTCAGCCCGATCATGGCGACGAAATTGGCGCCACGTGACGATCGGATCGGCTCGCCGGCGAGTCACGCGATGCGATCGACGGCGGGCGCGAGTCCATGAAGCGTCAGGATGTCGCCGGCCTCTAGACGCTGCCCGGGTTCGACAGGCAGCGCAAGCCCCGAGCGCCGGATCGACTGCAGGAAGACGCCACGAGACGCGACCGTCTCCGCGCGGATTTCGGCGACCGAGCGGCCGACCACCGAGGGGCTGCTGAGAACCACATCGCGCGTGGCGACCGCCACCTCGAGCAGTTCGTGGTCGTGCACCTCCTCTGCGCTTCCAGCCAGCAGCTGAACCAGCGTCACGCGCGAGCCGATGACCGCGACCGCGTCGCCTGCACGCAGCACCGTGTCCGGTTGCGCTCGACGAAAAGGCGTACCGGCGCGACGCTGCGCTCGGCCGCGGCAACGGTGAGGCCGACGAACCGATGGCGAGCCTCCAGCCTGTAGGCTCGCATCGCGAACATGCACCATCCCGAGTCGATGCCGTCGTCCTCGCGGGTGAAGCCCATCGCGGCCTCGAGGCCCCGGCCATCGGCCTTGAGATCGGCCCGCAGCAGCCAGGGACCGATGTAGGCGCAGAACAGGATGACCCCGACGGTGCCGAAGAGGTAGGTGAGGGCATCGGCCACCGGAATCTGGGCGATGAGCCGGGACTTCTCCTCCGCGGAAATGGGCAGCGCGCGGATCGCCTCGCTGGCGGTACCGATGACCGGGGATTCGGTCAGCCCGCCCGACATCATGCCCGCCGCGTACCCCTGCGGGTCCAGCCAGACCCAGGCAGCGGTCACTTGGCCAGTTCGCGCAGCACGTTGCGTCGCCGCTTCATGATCTCGCGCGCTGCGGTCATCTGCAGATCGAGGATTTCACCATCGAACGTCAACTCGCCAGCGCGCCGACATCCGGCAGCCCGTCCACCTGCCATAGCTGGCCGAGCAGCCGCCGCGCCCGCGCCGCTGTCAGCACAGTGCCCGCCAGCGCCAGGAACTTCGCCTCCAGCTGCACATCGCTCACCGGGCGCCCCGGACTACCGGTGGCATGTTCGATCGCCTGGCGCAACACCCGCCCGTCGGCCAGCGACAGTTCGACCTCGCAGCCGTGCTGAGGCATCGCGGGGTCTGGCGTCATCTCGACCGACCGTCGCACGCCGGCTACCACCGGGTCGTGTACCCGCGCATCGGTGAACTGCGCGGGCAGGCAGGTACCATCCACGAACGCGGCCGCCATCGCATGCTGGAACGACAGGCGCGCGGCCAGTCCATCGGCGGGCTCGGGACGGCTCTCCAGCCGGATCGCGAGCGGGTTCACCCGTCCGCCGATGCGCACCACCTGCGCCGGCGACACGCCAGGCTGCGTGCGCAGCGCGAACATCGCATCGACCATCGGGTGGCTGAGGATCGCCGATGCATAGGGCTTGGGTGCGTTGTCCATCAGCAGCCAGCGCTCGCCGAGGCCATCGACGATCGCCTCGGCGTCGAACGCCCCGGCGGCGAAGGCCTGCGCGAAGCCGTGCGGCCCTTCGAGGATGCGCGTGGTGCTGCTGAAGCCGCGCTGCGCCATCAGTGCGGCAAGCAGCCCGGACTGCGCAGCGCGCGCCGGGTGGAACGCCTTGGTCATCGTGCCGAAGGTCTCGCGCAAGCCGCCGGCCTGGGTACCGGCGAGCCCGAACGCGACGGCCATCGTCGACGCATCCAGCCCCAGCAGGCGGCCCGCGGCGGCCACGCTGCCGAACACCCCCGCGGTGCCGGTCATGTGCCAGAGCGCGCCATGGCGCATCTGCTGGATCGACAGCGCGACGCGGCAGCAGGCTTCCAGTCCGAGCACCGTGGCGGCGAGGAAGCTGCGGCCGTCCGTGCCGCGGTCTTCGGCCAGCGCCAGCGCGGCCGGGATCGTCGGCGCGGAGGGATGCAGCACCGTCGGGAAGAAGGTGTCATCGAAGTCGTCCAGGTGGGCGAGCAGCCCGTTGGCGAGCGCCGCATGCATCAGCGGCACCCGCTGGCCGACGCCGATCACCGTCGCGCGCGGCCGGCCGCCTTCGGCCTGCAGCACGTCGAGCAGCATCGGCAGCGCCGGGTCCTGCGTCGCGTGCAGCGCCACGCCGAACAGGTTCACCAGGCAGCGGCGGCCCTCGTGCAGCACGGCCTCGGGGATCGCCCCGGCGTCGGCCTGCGCAACGAAGGCGGCGAGCCGTGCGGTGACGGCCTCGGCTGCTCCACCTGCCGCGGCGCCCCTCTCGTCGCCCCTCTTGCTGCCCCTTTCGCCACCCGTGTCGCCACCCGTGTCGCCGCCCGTCTCGCCGCCCATCGCGCGCTCAGTCCGCCTGCGCGCCAGCGGCGTGGATGATCGGCGTCCACTTGCCGATCTCCGCCTTGATGAACGCGCCGGTCGCCTCGGGCGAACTGCCGACCGGGTCCAGCCCGAGCGTGGCCAGCGTCTCCTTCATCGACGACGTCTGCAGGGCCTTCACCGCCTCCGCGTTCAGGCGGCCGACGATCTCCTTCGGCGTGTTGCCTGGCGCCAGCAGCAGGAAGAACCCGGTCACCACGTAGCCCGGCACACCAGACTCGGACACCGTCGGCACCCCGGGCGTGACCGCCGGCCGCTTCTCACCGGTGGCCGCGATCGCGCGCAGCTTGCCCGACTTGAGGTAGGGCATCGCCGAGGCGATGTTGCTGAACATGAAGTCGATCTGGCCGCCGATCAGCGCGGCACCCGCCGGGCCGGCCCCCTTGTAGGGCACATGCACGAGCTTCGTGCCGGTCATCTGCTGGAACAGCACGCCTGCCAGGTGGTTCGCGCTGCCGTTGCCCGAGGAACCGAAGGTCACCTCGCCCGGGCGCGACCGGGCCAGCGCGATGAACTCCTTCAGGGTCTTCACCGGCACCGACGGATGGGTCGACAGGTAGTACTGTCCGGAGGTGAGCTGCGTGATCGGCGCGAAGTCGCGGATCGGGTCGTACGGCAGCTTGCGCACCAGCCCCGGGTTGATCACGAACTCCGGCGCGACGGTCATGAGCGTGTAGCCGTCGGCTGGCGCACGCGCGACGATCTCGGTGCCGATCACCGTACCGGCGCCGGCGCGGTTCTCGACCACCACCGATACGCCCATCTGGTCACCCAGCCGCTGCGCGATCAGACGGCCCATCGCATCGGTGCCGCCGCCGGCGGCGATCGGGATCACCATGCGGATCGGCTTCGACGGATACGGCTGCGCGGACGCATGCGGCGCAAGCGCAAGCATGGCCGGTACGAACGCCGCGAATGCGGGCAGCGCGTGCCGCAGTGCAGCCTGCGCGCACCTCGAGATCAGTCTTCCTGCGTACATCCCTGCTCCTCCTGCGCACCGTCTTGCCTCGAGCGGTACGTCTGCATCGGACCGTCGTCCGGCCATGCTTCGATCGTGGGCGCGCGCGTTTGCGCTGCCGGAGGACGCAGGTTAACCTAGCCCCGCGTCAGGTGCTGCGGGACCGCCCGGCCTGCCGAACAGAGGGGCGACTGTGCAGCGAGGGTGGACGAAAGGCATGCGGGCAGCAGGCGTGCGGATGGCAGGCGCGATCCTCACCACCACCGCAGTAGGACTATGTGCGGCTGCCGAGCCAGCGATGATCGCTGCGACTGCCTCCACCACTGCCACCACCACCGCGGCGATCGACCTGGTCGACGACCGCGGCCGCACGGTGCGCCTGGCCGCGCCGGCCCGGCGCATCGTCAGCCTGCTGCCGTCATCGACCGAGACCGTCTGTGCCCTCGGGGGCTGCGACCGGCTGGTCGGCGTCGACCGGTTTTCGAACTGGCCGCCGCAGGTCGAGCGCCTGCCGAGGCTGGGTGGCCTCGAAGACGCGCAGGTCGAACGCATCGTCGCGTTGAAGCCGGACCTCGTGCTGGCCGCCTCGTCGGCGCGGGTGCTCGACCGGCTCGACGCGCTGCGCATCCCGGCACTGGCGCTCGAGCCGAAGACGCTCGACGACATCCGGCGCGTACTCGACACGGTGGCCATGGCACTCGGCGACCCCGCTGCCGGGCAAGCCGAATGGCACAGGCTGTCGGCGCGCATCGATGCAGCCGCGCGGCGCGTGCCGCCATCGATGCGCGGACAGCGTACCTACTTCGAGGTGTCGTCCGCGCCGCATGCGGCTGGCGCAGGTTCGTTCGTCGGCGACATGCTCGCACGGCTGGGCATGGGCAATATCGTGCCGGCATCGATGGGCGTGTTCCCGAAGCTCAGCCCCGAGTACATCGTGCGCGCGCAGCCGCAGGTGATCTTCGCGAGCGACGCAGCCCTGCGCGAGATGCCGAAGCGGCCGGGCTGGCCGGCGCTGAGCGCACTGCGCGATCGCCGCACGTGTGCGTTCCTGCCGAACGCCTACGACACACTGGTGCGGCCCGGTCCGAGACTGGGCGAGGCCGCCGACCTGCTGGTCGAGTGCCTGCGCGCGCTCGACGAGGCGCGCCGATGAGGGTGGCAACAGCACGCGACGGTGGCGCAACGCTGCGCTTCGCGCTGCTGCTCACGGCCGCCAGTGCCGGGCTGCTGCTCGCCGGCCTCGCGGCCGGCAGCGACGGCTGGTCGCTGGCGTGGGCGGACGAATGGACGCTGGTGAGCGAGATCCGTGCGCCGCGCTCGATCGGCGCCTGGCTCGCCGGTGCGCTGCTGGGTTTCGCCGGGGCCGTGGCGCAGGGCCTGTTCCGCAATCCGCTGGCAGACCCCTACCTGCTGGGGTCCGCAGCCGGTGCCGGCCTGGGTGTCGTGCTGGTGCTCGCCGCCGGGGGTGCCGCCGGGGCGTCGATCGGGCTGGCGGCGGCGGGTGCATTGCTGCAGGCGGGCCTGGTCGGCGCGGCCTTCGCAGGCGCCCTCTGTGGTGTGGGGCTCACGTTGCTGCTGGCGCGCGGCGCCGCACGGCCGATGTCGCTGCTGCTGTGCGGCGTGGTGGTCGGCGTGCTGCTGACCGCGCTGTCCGACCTGGTGACGCTCGCCTCCCCCGAGGCGATGCGCGGCAAGCAGATCTTCCTGCTGGGCAGCACCGGCTTCCTCGGATGGACCAGCACGGCCGTGCTGGCCGCCGTGCTGGCCGCGGTACTGCCGGCCGCGCTGCGGGTGTCGCGCGCGCTCGACGCGCTGGTGCTCGGCGAGGCCAGTGCCGCGAGCCTCGGCGTACCGCTGCAGCAGGTGCGCCTGCTGCTGGTAGGCACGATGGCCATGGCCACCGGTGCCGCCGTCGCACAGGCGGGGCTCATCGCCTTTGTCGGACTGGTCGCACCGCACCTCGTACGCCGCTGCCTGAGCGTCGCACACGGGCCGCAGCTCGCGCTGTCGGCGATGGCCGGCGGCGTGCTGCTGCTCGCCAGCGACATCGCGGCGCGCACCCTGGTCGCGCCGCAGGAACTGCCGGTGGGTGTGCTGACCGCGGTGCTCGGCGGCATCTACCTGCTGGCACTGCTGCACCGGAGGCAGGCGTGAACGGCACGGCGCCGCCCCTGCAGGCCCAGGGTATCGGCGTCACCCTCGGCGGCCTGCGCGTGCTCGACGAGGTGTCGCTCGCGCTTCCCGCCGGGTGCTGGACTGCGATCGTCGGTCCGAACGGCGCCGGCAAGAGCACGCTGCTGTCGGTGCTGGCCGGCCTGCGCCGTCCCGACCATGGACAGGTAACGGTCGGCGGCGACCGCATCGAGACACTCGCCGCACGCGAACGCGCGCGGCGCGTTGCCTGGCTCGCGCAGCAGGGCGAGGCCGACGGCGAACTGGCGGTACGCGAGATCGTCGCGCTGGGGCGGCTACCTCACCACGGGCTGTTCGGCACCCCCGGGGCCGATGACCAGCGCGCGGTCGACCTCGCGCTCGAGGCGGCCGGTGCGACGGCCTTCGCCGGGCGCCGGCTGGACGAACTCTCCGGTGGCGAGCGGCAGCGCGCGCTGCTGGCAAGGGTGCTGGCGGTGCAGGCGCCGGTGGTACTGCTCGACGAACCGACCACCCACCTCGACGCGCCCCACCAGCGTGCGGTGCTCTGCTGCATCACGGGGCTGGTGCGGCAGCAGGCGGCGGTCGCTGCAGTCCTGCACGACCTCACGCTTGCGCTGGCCGCAGACCGCGTGGTGGTGATGGACCACGGACGCATCCGCGCCGCCGGGAGCCCCGGAGACCCCGCGCTGCATGCGGCGATCGAGTCCGTGTTCGAACAGGCGATCGTCATCGAGCCGATCAGCCGCACCGGCGCCGACGGCACCGCTGGCACGCGCTGGGTCGCAGTCCCGGCGCCCTGATGTGTCGTACTGACGTGTTGTACTGACCCGGCGCCCGGGTCAGTCCACCGCCACCTTCAGGTACGACGAGCGCCCACCATCGGCCGCGATCGTCGTGCCGTTCACCATGCGCGACTCGTCCGAACCCAGGAACACGGCGATCGCCGCGATGTGCTCCGGCTCGCCGACCGAGAACGGATAGAGCTTCTGCATGGTGATGCGCGCCTTCGCCGCCGGCGACGGGTTGTCGGAGAGCAGCCAGTCCTTGTTCTCCCAGCGCGCGATCGACCGCTCGGTGCGCACGATGGCCGGGGCGATCGCATTGGCGCGGATGTCGTACCCGACGTACTGCGCCGCCAGCGTCTGCGTGAACGACATGATGCCGCCCTTGGCCGCCGCATAAGCCGGCTTCTCGGAGCCCTTCAGCCCGAGGTGGGAAGAGAAGTTGATGATCGATCCGCCGCCGGCCGCGATCATGTGCGGGATGGCGTGACGGCAGCACAGGAACGGATGCAGCAGGTTGAGCGCCATCGTCCGGTGCCAGGTGTCGATGTCCATCAGGTGCACCGGACGATCTTCCTGCAGCGAGCCGCCGGCGCAGTTCATGATCACGTCGAGCCGGCCGAACGTCTCGACCGTACGCTCGACCGCATGCTTCACCTGCGCGTCGTCGGTCACGTCGGTGCGGATGAACAGCGCCTCGCCGCCTTCGGCACGGATCTGCGCCTCGGCGGAACGGCCGGCTTCTTCGTTCAGTTCGAACAGCGCGACCTTTGCTCCTTCGCGCGCGAACGCACGCGCGGTCGCACGGGCAATGCCGGCACCTGCGCCTGTGAGGAAGGCAACCTTGCCCGACATCCTGGCCATGACGACTCCGGCAAACGCGTGAAAGGAAGCCGCGGATTCTACGCGCAGCCCCCGCCGGGACCGATGCTAGACTTTCGGCGATGAAGACGCGTCACGTGCCTCTCCACTGGAACGGCCGCAGCGGCGGACGCGCCGCACGCCTGGCCACCCTCCTCGGCCTGCTCGCGCTGTGCGGATGCGCGACCGTCGATCGCGGCGCGCCGAAGGCGGCGGCCGGTCCGATCGAGATCCAGGACCGGCGCCAGCGGCTGGTGACCCTCGCGCTGCAGGAGTGGACCCTGTGGGGACGGCCACGCATCGACGCGTCCGGCAGGACCCTCGGTCGCCCGGATCCTTCAGCCTCGACCACATCGACGGTGCCGCGCAACGAATATGAGCCCGACTACACCAGCCGCGTGCTGATGTACTGGTTCGTCCTTCGCGGCAGCGACTTCGCGCCGCAGCGAGCGCTGCTCGCGGACGGATCGCTGACCCCGTGGTCCGCGGTATTCATCTCGTTCCTGATGCACGCGGCCGGCGTCCCGCGCGAGGTGTTTCCGCCCAGCGCCCGGCACTGGGACTACATCAAGCGCGCGCACGACTTCCCCGACCCGTCCGGCTTCGAGGCGCTGGATGCGACCCGCGCCGCGCCCCGGGTCGGCGACCTGATCTGCGCGACGCGCTCATGGACGGCCGGCGTGGTCACCACCTTTGCCCAGCTTGCCAGCGACGCCAGCCGCGGCACCTACCACTGCGACCTGGTGGTCCGCGTGTCCCCGGGGCGGCTCGGCGCGATCGGCGGCAACGTTCGCGATGCGGTCACCTGGACCGACGTGCCGCTCGATGCAGACGGGCGGCTGCGGCCGACCGCCGGCCGGCCCTGGCTGGTGGTGCTGCGGAACAACCTGCGCTAGGCTGGCCGGCGCATCACCAGATCACGCCGGCGACCGCCACCAGGGCAACCACTGCGAGCGCCCAGCTCAGCCGGACCGCGCGCACCCGGTTGAGTTCGACGCGCCGGACCATCTGCGTGTTCTGCTCGGCCAGCTCACGGATCAGTTCGGCCGACGCCAGCAACTGGCTGTGCAGGTCGGCCACCGTCGCATCGAGTGCGTCGATGCGCGCCTGGAACGCTTCCGGCGACCTGTCGTCGCGCGCCCGGGCCAGCGCCCCGGCATCCAGCGGTGCCTGCGCAGGCTGGCCGGCGACGCTGCTCCAGAGCTTCTTCGCGCCCTCGGCGACCTTCGGCGCATTGCGGATCACGTCGGACCAAGGCACCGCCTGTAGTACGGTCAACCAGCTGATTGGCATGTCGATGGTCCCTTGTCGGTCATTCCGCCTTGATGCCCGCCGCCTTCACCACCTTGGCCCAGGTGGCGATCTCGGACTTGATGAATGCGCCGAACGCTTGCGGGTCGAGGATGGCCGGCTCGAAATCGTTCTGCAGCATCCGCTCGCGCGTGGCCGGCAGCTTCACGATCTGCTCGATCTCGCCATACAGCCGCTGCACGATCTCGCGCGGCGTGCGCGCGGGTGCCACCACGCCGTACCAGACCTGCGCCGACATCGCCGGGCCGCCGCCTTCGGCGATGGTCGGCAGGTCAGGCGCACCGGACACCCGCTTCGGGCTGGTCACGCCCAGCGCGCGCAGCTTGCCGGCCTTCACGAACGGGATCGCACCGGGCGTGGATGCGAACGTGAACTGGATCTGCCCGGCGATCACGTCGGTCGTGGCCGGGCCCGCGCCCTTGTACGGCACATGCACCGCGTCGATGCCGGCGAGCGTGCGGAACATCTCGGTCGCCAGGTGCGCCGCCGCGCCAGGCACCGCGCCGTAGTTGAGCTTGCCCGGACGCGCCTTGGCGTATGCGATGAACTCCTTCACCGACGTGACTGGCACCGACGGGTTCACCGCCAGCACGAAGGGGGCAGTCGCGACCAGTGCGATCGGCGCGAAGTCGCGTATCGGATCGTAGGGCAGCTTGGCAAACAGACTCACGTTGTTGGCAAGCGGGCCCGAGGTGCCGGCGAACAGCGTATGCCCGTCGGGCGCGGCCTTGGCCGCGAGGTCGGCGCCGATGTTGCCGCTCGCCCCGGGACGGTTGTCGACCACGACCGGCTGGCCGAGCCGCTCCTGCAGCGGCGTGGCGACGAGGCGGGCGAGGATGTCGGTCGGCCCGCCGGCAGGCAGCGGCACGATCATCCGGATCGGGCGCGTCGGATACTGGCCGGACTGCGCCAATGCCTCCAGCGCCGGGAACGACAGCGCAACACAGCCCGCGGCCACCGTTGCACGGAACCGCCGGCCGTCAGAGCCGTCAGGGCCAGCCTGCACCTGCATCACATGATGCTTCATCGAAGAGTTCATTCCGTTCATCCTTGCCTCGCTGCAGGTTCCATCGCTAATCGAACTCGAACACGACGATCTCGTGGTCGTCGAGGCGGTCCACCACCACTTCGGCGCGCCCGGCGCGCATCACCGGAACCAGCGCCGTCTCGCTCGAAGCCAGGCGCACCGCGTGCGGCGGCTCGCCACCGTCGCAGCGCAGCGACACCACGATACCCGACACCGGATGGATGGCGGTGCCCGGATGCCGCCAGCCGGTATTCAGGTGCTTGCCCACCGGGAAGTTCACCAGGTGCACCAGGTCGCGGCGCCCGCCCGGTGTCGCTTGCCGCATGTGCGTCGCGTCGACATGGTCGGGGGCGTCGATGAACACCTCGCGCGGTTCGCCGATCGCCCACGACACGCCATTGGCCAGCACCCGGCCGAGGTCCGGAAAGCCGTAGTGATAGAACAGCGCATCGACCTGGTTGGCGAAGTACACCACCCGTCCGGCACCGAAGCTGCCGCGCAGCGCGACCGGGATGTCGGTGCCGCTGCCGATGGCACTGTACTCGGGGATGCTGATCGTCGCCCCCGAGTGCGCGATCACCGGCGGGATCAGCGTCAGCGGCACTTCGCGCCCGGCGGCCGGGTCGACTTCCAGTTCCACCAGCGCGCCATCGTTGGGCAGCAGGTCGGTGTCGCCGATGCCATCGAGCAGCGGATCGTCCCGGCGCTCCAGCTTCGCGTACGAAGACTTCAGGTCGCGCCGCACCCCGGTGCGCCGCGCACCGAGCAGCGCATCGAGCGCGGGCCGGTGCGCCGGTTCGCCCCGGGCATCGTAGCGTCCGGTCTCGAAGCTGCAGACCAGCGATCCGCCGCCCTTCACCCACTCGACGAGCAGGTCGATCGCCGCATCGCTCAGGCAGGCCGCGTTCGGCAGCACGAGCGCACGATAGCGGGCGAGCGTCGCGGCATCCAGGAACTTGTCCGACAGCATGTCGAACGGGATGTGCGCCTCCTGCAGCGCGCAGTAGGTGCCGCGCACCGGATCGAAATAGCGCGCACCGGGCTTGTCTCGGCCGTAGTTGTCCTGCGTGTAGCGGGAGAACACCACCGCCACCTGCGCGGCCGAGCGCGCACCGTCGAAGTAGCCTTCCCAGCGCGCCAGCCGGGCGAACACCTCGCGCATCGGCGCGAGCGAGCGGCGGTCGAACAGCGGCGAATAGCCGCCGTTGATGTGCAGCCAGCTCGACACACCGTTGGCGAACTGCTGCGCGATCCACGCCCGGTTCTCCGCCTCGGGGGTCGCCGACAGTCGCCACCACGGATAGAAGTAGCTCACCGTCATCCAGCGTGGCCGGTCGGGTCCGAGCGAGGCGAGGTACTTCGCCTGGATGCCCGGCCACCAGGGCGCGGTATTGCGCCGCTGGCATTCGAAGGTCAGCACGTCCTGGCCGTCGAGCCAGTAGTCGATGTCCCAACCACCGATCTGGATGGTCTCGAGCGACTCCATCAGCTGCACCGCCGAGATGAAGATCGCCTTCGGATTGGCCGCATGGATCGCGCCATGCATCAGCTTCACCCAGTCGGCGATCTGCTGGTAGCGCCATTCGTTGAACGTACGCCAGACGGGGTTCTCCCAGTCTTCCTCGAGCGGGATCGCCTCGCCGGCATGCGCGCGGAACGAGGCCTGGCAGGAGTCGCAATGGCAGACCGTCGTATCCCACGCCCCGAACTTGCCCGCGTTGTTCCAGATGCCATCGACCGGATAACGGGTCAGGATCTCGGTCACGACCTCGGCCATGCGGCTGCGGTAGTAGGTACCGCTCGGGCAGGTCACGTAATGGTCGCTGACTTCGCACAGGTTGCCGTCCCGGTCGCGGGTGAACCACTCGGGATGAGTCTCGGCCAGCGCCTTCGGCGCGCAGCTCGGGTCGATGCGAGCCAGCACATGCATGCCCTCGCGGTGCGCGACCGGTACGATCTCGTCGAGCAGGTCGCGCGAGCCGAGTCCGCTGCTGATGCGGTGGCCGTCGATCTGCGTCTGGTAGAACGCGACGATGCCGCCGCCGCTGATGCAGAACGCCGTCGCGGAGAACTGCTTCGCGTCGGCGACCAGCGCCTCCGCATCGATGCGCGGCTCGTCGCCTTCGCGCAGGTTGATCAGCAGCACCCGGTTGGGTCCCTGCCACCAGGGTCTTGCCTGTTCGGTCATGCCGTCTCTCCGGGGGTGGCCGGCCTGGCCGCTGCGTGTCACGGGTCAGTTCCGCGGGTCAGTCTCGCGGGTCACTGGTGCCGATGGCCTTGCCGTAACGGATGATAGCGCCGGACAGTAACGGCAGGCAGGCGATTCTTGCCAAATTTTGCCAACAAGGCTAGTCTCGTTCCATGAGCACGATGAACATCTCCCTTCCCGAGACCCTCAAGTCCTTCGTCGATGAACAGGTCACGGAACGTGGTTATGGCACCAGCAGCGAGTACGTGCGCGACCTGATCCGCAAGGATCAGGATCGGCAGAAGCTTCGCGGAATGCTGCTGTCGGCAACGACCAGAGAATCGAGCCGCCCCGCCGATGAGGCTTACTTTGACTCGCTTCGACAGCGCGTGCGCAGGGCGGAGAAGAGCGGCAACGGCAAGTGAAGGGCAAGCCGGTGATTCCGCGTCCGCGCGCCACCGAGGACGCGGAAGAGGCGGTTCGGCACTACATCGACGCCGATGCTGCGCAGGCTGCCCTCGGATTCATCGCCGCGCTGGAGCAGGCATATGCACGGCTGGCCGTCCATCCGGCCATCGGGTCACCCCGCTATGCACACGAGCTGGGATTGCCGGGACTGCGCTGCCGGCCGCTGGCACGCTTCCCGTATCTGGTGTTTTATGCAGAGCGCGCGGAGTACATCGATGTGTGGCGGGTACTTCACAGTCGACAGGACATTCCGGAATGGATGCAGGAGCCGGACACTCAGGGATGAAACGGTCCCACAGGTATGGCTTGCCGTGCAACGCGTGTCGCCGCATACTTTTCTGATGATCCATACCGTGCGCAGGATGCGCCTTGCCGTCACGTCCGGGTCCGCACCGAGCGCGTGCGGACGATCGGCCTTTCCGGGTTCGTTGATCGCAGTGCTGTCAGCCGTCATGACTTTCAGTGCGGCGCACGCACAGCCACAGTCCTGGCCCGCGCGTCCGATCCGTCTCGTGGTGCCGTTCGCGCCCGGCGGCGCCGTCGACCTGAGCGCGCGCACCGTCGCGCAAGCCATGTCGCCCAGGCTCGGCCAGCAGGTGCTGATCGACAACCGCGGCGGCGCTGGCGGCAACCTCGGGGTCGAGCTGGTGACCCGGGCGGCGCCCGACGGCTACACGCTGGTGATGGCCACGTCCGGGCAGGTGGCGATCAATCCCCACATGTATGCACGCATGTCGTTCGACCCGCTGAAAGACCTCGCGCCGATCACCCCGGTCGGCCATGCGCTGAACATACTGTGCGTGCACCCGGCACTGCCGGTGAAGTCGGTGAAGGAGTACATCGCGCTGGCGAAGTCCAGCCCGGGCAAGCTGACCTTCGCCTCCGGCGGTACCGGCGCCTCCGATCACATCGCCACCGAACTGTTCATGAGCATGGCCGGCATCCGGATGACGCACATCCCCTACAAGGGCGGCGCACCGGCGATGACCGACCTCCTGGCGGGCCATGTCGATTCAGGCTTCTCGACCGTGGCGACCGCGATCGGCCCGATCCGCAGCAACCGGCTGCGTGCGCTCGGCCTCACTTCGTCGAAGCGCTTCGAGCTGCTGCCACAGATACCAACCATCGCCGAGGCCGGGCTGCCCGGTTACGAGTCGGTCAGCTGGTACGGACTGTTCGCGCCAGCCGGCACCCCGGCCGAGATCATCGCCCGGGTGAATACCGAAGCCGTCAGTGCGCTGCAGGCGGAGGACGTACGCAGGCGCATGGTCGAGTTCGGCGTGATGCCGGTTTCCAGCAGTCCCGATGCGTTTTCCACCTACATCGCCGCCGACTCGCAGCGCTGGGGCAAACTGATCCGCAGCGCGGGCATCAAGGCCGAGTGATGCACCACACAGGTTCGAGGATGCCCATGAATATCCCGGCGACGCTGCTGGCTGCGACGTTTTCCTTCGCTCTCGCGACCGGCAGCGGCGAGGCCACCGCTGCGGCCGCCTATCCCGACCGGCCGGTGCGGCTGATCGTGCCGTTCGCCCCGGGCGGCTCGACCGACGTACTCGCGCGCGTGCTGGGCCAGAAGCTCGGCGAGAAGCTCGGCCAGCCGTTCCTGATCGACAACCGCGCCGGCGCCGGTGGCACCATCGGCACTGCGATCGCGGTCAAATCGAACAGCGACGGCTACACGCTGGTGCTGGGCACTACCAGCACGCTCGCGATCAACGAGAGCCTGTACCCGAAGCTCGGCTACGACATCGCGCGCGACCTCGCGCCGATCGTACTGCTGGCGAAGGGCCCGTTCGTGCTGATGTCCACGCCCGGCCTGCCAGTGGCGTCGCTGAAGGAGCTGATCGCGTACGCGAAGGCGCGGCCGGGCAAGCTCTCGATCGCCTCCTCGGGCAATGGCACCTCGGTGCACCTGTCGGCCGAGCTGTTCAAGATGGTGGCGCAGCTGCCCGACATCGTGCACATCCCGTTCAAGGGCGGCGGCCCGGCCGGCGTCGCACTGATGGCAGGCGAGGTGCAGCTGATGATCAACGACCTGCCGCCGGCGATCGGCCCGATTCGCGCAGGCAAGCTGCGTGCGCTGGCGGTGGCCGACAGCCGGCGCTCGCCGCTCCTGCCCGACGTACCCACGTTCGCGGAGGCTGGCCTGCCAGGCTACGAGTCGCTTTCCTGGTTCGGGCTGCTGGCACCTGCGGGCACGCCCGCGTCGATCGTCACGCTGCTCAATGCGACCACGGGTGCGATCCTGGCGAACGACCGCGACCTGCGTGCACGGTTCACCGAACTGGGCGTGGAGCCGATCGGAGGCACGCCCGCCCAGCTCGCTGCGTTCGCCCGCGAAGAGACGCGCAAGTGGTCGGCGGTGGTGAAGAAGGCGAATGTCGTGATCGAGGGAGGTTCCTGATGAAGCGACTGACCGAAGCACAGGCGACGGAATACGCAGCCGAGGGCTGCACGCATCCGGTCCGCGTGTTCAGCGCACAGCAGGCAGCCCACTACCTGTCATGCCTGGAAGCTGGCGAGCGGTCCATGGGCGCCGAGTTCAAGAAGGTGCTGCGTACCAAGGCCCACCTGTCGCTCAAGTGGGTGGACGAGGTGATCCACGACAGCAACGTGCTCGATGCGGTCGAGGACGTGATCGGCCCCGACATCCTGCTCTACAACCTGACCGTCTGGATCAAGAACGCGAACGATCCGTCGTTCGTCGGCTGGCACCAGGACTCGACCTACTTCCCGCTCGACCCGGCGGTGCAGGTGACTGCCTGGATCGCGTTGACCGACAGCGTCGAGGAGAACGGCAGCGTCAACTACCTGCCGGGCAGCCACACGCTCGGGCAGTTGCGCCATGCCGAGGCACCCGGCGACGGGAGCCTGCTGTCCAAGGGACAGCACATCGTCGAACCGGTGGATTCCAGCGTGGTCAAGACCATCCCGCTGCAGCCAGGCGAGATGTCGCTGCACCACACGCGGCTGGTGCACTACTCCGACCCGAATAACAGCTCGCGCCGGCGCATCGGCCTCGGCGTGAGCTACATTCCGACGTCGGTGCGCTGCACCGGCTCGGTCCGGCACACGGCCATGCTGATGCGCGGGGTCGACCGCTACAACCATTTCGACCACGAACCGAGGGTCCGTTTCGACTTCGATCCCGAGGTAACCGTCTTCCGCACCGATGCGGTCGCGCGTTACTACGCTGCCCGCGATGAGCAGGTGGAAGTCCGCGCGCGCGAATTCGCGGCAGCCCGTTGAACCAGGAGACACCATGGCATCGATGAAGGGCCGGTTCTGCGTCGTCACCGGCGCATCCACGCAGCATGGCATCGGCAACACGATCGCCAGGCGCTTCGCCGAAGCCGGTGCATCGGTGTTCCTCGTTGCCGAAGGCACGAAGGAGCAGCTCGAGACCGCACAGGCCGAGTGCCGGGCCTATCCGGAGGCCGGGACGATCGAGTACGGCATCTACGATCTTTCCGTCTCCGGTAACGCCGAGGCAATGATCGCCGACGCGCACAAGCGGTTCGGCCGCATCGACGTGCTGGTCAACAACGCCGGCATCCGCGCGCCGTACAACTTCGGCGACTACACCCGCGCGCAGTTCGACGCCGTGGTCGGCGTGAACATCGCCACGCCGTTCTTCGCCAGCCAGGCGGTGGTGCCGATCATGCGTGCGCAGGGCGGCGGCCGCATCATCCATATCGCCAGCCAGCTCGGCCATGTGACCTACGCGAAGCGCGCGCTCTACGGCCTGACCAAGGCAGCGCTGCTGCACCTCACCAAGTCGATGGCCTACGAACTGGGCAAGGACAACATCCAGGTGAACTCGGTCAGCCCCGGGCCGATCAAGACCCAGCCGCTGATCGACCGCCTGCGCACCGAACCGGAAGAGATGGCCCGCCGCGTCAGCCAGTACGTGCCGCTCGGCCGGCTCGGCGAGCCGGGCGAGATCGCCGATGTCGCCTTCTTCCTTGCCACCGATGCCCCCGCCTTCCTGCAGGGCGAAGATATCTGCGTGGATGGCGGATACATCAACCACTGATGGCCGACGCGGGCGACAGCACCGAGAACGCCGGTATCGTCGAGCGCCTGATGGCGCTCGAGGTCAAGGCGAGTTTCACCGAAGACCTGGCCGATGAACTGAACCGCACGGTGGCGCGACAGCAGCAGCAGATCGAGGCGCTGGCCCGCGAACTGATGCGGCTGCGCGGGCAGGTGGAGGAGCTGGGCGAGCAGGATGGTGCAGGCGACGGCACGAGGCAGGAAGTGCCGCCGCACTACTGATGCAGGCGCCGGTTGGGCGCAACATGACGGAGAACCCTCGCATGACCCACTGCCGGATGACCACGTTGATGCTGCTGCTCGCAATGGCCTCGGGCGCCCTTGCACAGGGTACCGCCCCCGACTACCCCAAACGCCCGATCCGCATCCTCGTCGGCTTCTCCGCCGGCAGCACCGCCGACCTGCTGCCGCGCATCGCCGGCCAGCGGATGACCGAAGCCTGGGGCCAGCCGGTGATCGTCGACAACCGGCCCAGCGCCGGCGGCATCGTCGCGGCCGAGATCGTGGCCAAGGCGACGCCGGACGGGCACACGCTGCTGTCGGTGTCGGCCGGCCATGCGGTGTCGGCGGCGCTCTACAAGAGCCTTCCCTACGACACGCTGAAAGACTTCGCCGGCATCACCCGCTTCGCGAACGTGCCCAGCATCCTGGTCGTGGCACCCGCTTCGGGCATCAAGTCGGTCAAGGACATCATCTCTCTGGCCAAGGCCAAGCCTGGCACCCTCACCTATTCGACGCCGGGCATCGGCAGCGCCAACCACCTCGCGGGCGAACTGCTGAAGAACCTCGCCGGCATCGACGTCACGCATGTGCCGTTCAAGGGCATCCCCGAGGCGATGACCGCGACGATGACCGGCACCATCACCTTCAACCTGTCGCCGGTGCTGAACGTGGTGCCATTGGTCAACAGCGGCAAGCTGCTCGCGATCGCGACTACCACCGGCGCCCGCGCCAGCGCACTGCCCGACGTGCCGACCATCGGCGAATCGGGCGTGAAGGGCTATGCGTTCGACCCGTGGTTCGGCATCCTGACCACGGCACGCACGCCGCGTGCGATCGTGAACCGGCTCAACCAGGAGATCGTGCGCTCGATGGAACTGCCCGAGATCAAGGCACGGCTGGCCACCCTGGGCGCGGAACCGGCACCGCTGTCGCCGGACCAGTTCGATGCGCACATCCGCAGCGAGGTCGAGAAGTTCCGCAAGATCGTCGCGAGCGCGAACATCAAGGTGGAGTGACCGCGGCGCGGCATCGCTGTTCTGACGCACCGGAAGATGTCTTCATGCCGACTGTCATACGAATTTGACAGGTGCAATTGTCCATCCAGCGTGTCAGACTTCCGCCACGCACGCCGCCAGCCTGCGCGTGCTCACAACGGGAGCCGCATCATGAACAGCATCATCATTTCGTTTCTCGTCTTCGGTGCACTGTTCGGCCTGACCACCTACCCGGTCCGCCATCTGTTCAGCGAGGGTACTGTCTCTCGCAGCGACAACGGCGAACGCGGTCCGATGGACGGCCGGACCATGTGGGTCGCGATCAGCGTCTTCCTGTGGCCGATCCTGATGTTCACCGGGTTCTACACGATGCTCTACAAGCGCGCGCAGCGGCAGCGCAGCGCCCGGCACGGGTAACGGCCTGCCGGCGCAGGCGCGCCGGCATCAGCCCCCGCCCTTCTCTGCACCCTTCTCCCCGAACTTCGCCACCTGCCCCTTCCACGCATCCGACAGCAGGCACGGCAGCCAGGCCTCGTTCTCGGCCTGCAACCCGCCGGAGAGCATCGTCTCCTGCGACGCGTTCAGTGCGATCTTGGCCTGGATCAGCGACATGCGCGGCTGGCGTGCGATCGACCGGGCGAGCTCCATCGTCACGGCCATCAGTTCCGGCCGTGGCACCACGCGCAGCACGATGCCCAGCCGCTCGGCCTCGTGCGCATCGAAGCGCCGGCCGGTGAAGATCAGCTCCTTCGCCTTCTGCAGACCGACCGCACGCGGCAACCGCTGCGTGCCGCCGGCGCCGGGCAGGAAACCCAGCCCGACCTCCGGCAGCGCGAAGGTCGCATTGTCGGAGGCGATGCGCAGGTCGCATTGCAGCGCGAGTTCGAAACCGCCGCCGAGGCAGTAGCCGTTGATCGCGGCGATGGTCGGCTTGGCCATCGAAGCCACCGAGTTCACCCAGCGGTTACGGAAGAAGCGGCGTTCGTCGTAGAGCTGCTGCACGCTGCGCTGCCCACGCTCCTTCAGGTCTGCGCCCGCGCAGAAGGCCCGGTCGCCCTCGCCGGTGATCACCACGACGGCGACGGACGGGTCGGCGTCGAGCTCGCGCGCGAAATCGATGATCTCTGCACGCAGCTGCAGGTTCACCGCGTTCATCACGTGGGGACGGGTCAGTGTCACCAGCGCAACACCATCCTCGATGGATACGCGCTTGACGTCGGTGGTCAGTGAATGCGGTGCAGGCATCGCGTCATCCTTTCGTATGCGTTGCGCGCGATCGTATCCACGCACGCGGCAGCTGTCGATGCGGGTCGGCGATGCGGATCAGGATACCCGCCCATGCCATACTGCCACCGAGGAGGCCAGATCCCGATGCCACGCCCGCTAAGACGCCGATACTCGCGGCGACCGCCGACCCTGCTGCAATCCACCCCCGCGCTCGTGACCGCCGCCATGCTCGCTGCCGCGCCCCTGGTGCCGGCGCGTACGGCAGCAGCCCAGCCCGCAGGCTTCCCCGACCGACCGCTGCGGATGATCGTGCCGTTCGCGCCCGGTGGCGTCGCCGACATCGTCGCTCGCATCGTCGCGCAGAAGATGGGCGAAGACCTGCGACAGACGGTGGTGGTCGACAACCGGTCGGGTGCAGGTGGCTCGATCGCGGCCGAACTCACCACCGTCGCGCGGCCCGACGGCCACACGATCCTGCTATGCACCTCGAGCGTGGCGGTGTTCAACCCGCTGCTCTCGAAGGTGAAGTACGACCCCATCCGCGACCTCACCCCGTTGTCGCTGGTCTCGGGTGCCCCGTTCGTGCTGCTGGTGCCGGTCAACTCGCCCGCCACGAGCGTGCAGGAACTGGTGTCGATCGCCCGCAGCAAGCCGGGCTGGATCAGCTTCGGATCGGCCGGCATCGGCTCGGCATCGCACCTGATCACCGAGATCTTCGTCTCGATGACCGGCATCAAGGCCACGCACGTGCCCTACAAGGGCACGGCACCGGCCACCAACGACCTGCTCGCCGGCAACCTGCAGATGATGTTCGATTCGATCAGCGCATCGGTGCAGCACATCAAGTCGGGCCGCGTGCGTGCACTGGGCGTCTCGAAGCGCACCCGCTCACCGTTGATGCCTTCCCTGCCGCCGATCGCCGACAGCGGCGTGCCGGGCTTCGAAGGCGTGAGCTGGCAGGGGATGTGCGGGCCGGCGGCGCTGCCGCGTCCGATCGCACAGGCGCTGACCACTGCGGTGATCAAGGCAGTGAAGGCGCCGGATACCGCGGAGACCTTTGCCGGCCTGGGTATCGAGGGCATCGGCAGCAGCGCCGAGGAGTTCAGCGCCTTCCACAAGGCGGAGATCGCCAAGTGGGGCAAGGCGATGCGGGATGCGGGGATCCGGCAATAGCAATCACGGCTGGCCGATTGCAGTGAGCGGGTCGATGGCGGCCATGCCCAGTGCATGGGCCACCCCGGAATGCGTGACCTGTCCACGATGCACGTTGAGGCCCGCGCGCAGGTGCGGGTCGTGGCGCAGCGCAGCCGTGGCGCCCCGCTCGGCAAGTGCGAGCACGAACGGCGCGGTGGCATGGTTGAGCGCATAGGTGGAGGTGCGCGGCACGGCGCCCGGCATGTTGGCCACACAGTAGTGCACGATGCCGTCGACGACGAAGGTCGGCGCCCGGTGCGTCGTCGGGTGCGAGGTCTCGCAGCATCCGCCCTGGTCGATCGCGATGTCGACGATCACCGCACCGCGCTGCATCCGGCCGAGCAGGTTGCGATCGATCAGCCTGGGCGCGGCATCGCCCGGCACCAGCACCGCGCCGACGACGAGGTCAGCCTGCACCACATGCCTTGCGATCGCGTCTGCGTCTGCCAGCACCCCGCGCACGGTGCCGCCGGTCAGCGCATCGAGCCGGGCGAGGGCCGCTGCGCTGCGGTCGAGCACGGTCACTTCTGCCCCCATCGCAGCGGCCACCCGGGCGGCGTTGTTGCCGGAGACGCCGGCGCCAAGCACCACGACCTTCGCCGGATCGACCCCGGTTGCGCCGGCAAGCAGCACACCGCGCCCGCCCTGTGTCGCCTCGAGGAAATGCGCACCGACCTGGATCGACATGCGTCCAGCCACCTCGGACATCGGTGCCAGCAGCGGTAACCGGCCCTGCACATCGGTCACCGTCTCGTAGGCGATGCAGGTGGCGCCGCTATCAGCCAGGTCCTGCGCCTGCGCGGCATCGCTGGCCAGGTGCAGGTAAGTGAACAGGACCTGCCCCGCGCGCAATTGCCGCCGCTCGTCGGGCTGCGGCTCCTTCACCTTGACGATCAGGTCGGCGGTTGCCCAGACCGAAGACGCGGTCGCGGCGACCGTGGCACCGACGGCTGCGTAGTCGGCGTCACCCGCGCCGATGCCGAGCCCGGCGCCGGTCTCGACCAGCACCCGATGCCCGTGCGACACCAGCGACTTCACGCTCTCCGGCGTCAGCCCGACCCGATACTCGTCACTCTTGATCTCCCGCGGTACGCCGATCAGCACTGCAGCCTCCTTCGTAAGGTGCCGCGCAGCACCAGTAACGCATCGACCGCCACCACCCCTTCGCCGCGCGACCGTACGATCAGCGGGTTGATGTCGAGTTCCGACAGCCGGCCGCGCAGCGACCAGGCCAGTGCAGACACCTGCACCAGTACCTCGGCCAGTGCCTCGCGATCGGCCGGTGGTCGGCCGCGCTGGCCGTCGAACAGCGCGCTGCCGCGCAGCTCGTCGACCATCGACTGCGCCGCGTCCAGGCCGAACGGCGCGATGCGGAACACCATGTCCTTCAGCGTCTCGGCGAACACGCCGCCCAGCCCGAGCGCAACCACCGGCCCGAAGGTCTCGTCGTCGACCACCCCGACGATGGCCTCGATGCCGCCCTCGACCATGGGACAGGCCAGCAGGCCGCCCAGCCGCGCGCGCGGCACCGCTTCGCGCGCGCGAGCAAGCATCGCTCGACCGGCCTCAGCCAGCTCAGCCACGTCCTGGATGCCGAGCCGCACCCCGCCGATATCGCTCTTGTGCGCGATGTCGCGCGACAGCAGCTTGAGCGCGACCGGAAAGGGAATCCGCTCACCGACCGTTTCGGTGCCCGCCAGGCCCTCGCCCTCGCGCAGCAGCGGTGAATCGAGCGGGATGCAGACATCGGCCGTCACCGGGATGCCCGCCGCGCGCAGCAGCGCCTTGCCCTCGTGTTCATCGAGCGCGACATCGCCCGCTGGCAGCGTATGCTGCGCAAGGCCGGCAGGCATCTCCGGTGCCGCACGCGACGCTGCATGGCGCGCACGCGCCTGCGCGAAGTCGGCAAGCTGGCCCATCACCTGCGCCGCACGGTTGGGCGAGGAAAGCAGCGGGATGCCCGCACCGGCGAAGAACTCGTGTCCGACACTGGATATCGAGGCCGGCACCGCCGACACCGCGAACACCGGCTTGTCGAACTTGACCGCCGCCTCGGCCAGCACGCGTGCGGCCAGCGCGAACGACGGACCCATGATCGTGCCGAACAGCACGCACAGCTGGTGCACCTCGGGGTCGGCGAGCAGCGTCTCGAACGCGGCGCGGAACGATGCCTCGTGCTCCGGTCGCGGATAGCCCGCAGTGGTATCCACCGGGTTGCCCACCGCCGCCAGCGGCGGCAGCAGTTCGCGCAGCCGCGCCTGGGTCGCCTCGCCCAGCGGCGCGAGGACCAGGCGCGCCTCGTCCGCGGCATCGGCGAACACCACGGCGGAGCCACCGGTGTTGGTGACGATCGCGACGTTGCGCCCGCGCGCCACGCGCGCCGGCCAGGACGGCTGCGCCACCTGCGCCGTGCCGGCCGACTGCAGCGACCCGCCCGACTGACCCACCAGGAAGTCCACCACCTGCTCCGCGCTCGACACCTCGACCACGCCGCACTGGCGCAGCGCCGCCCGGTACACCGCATAGGTACTGGTGAGGTTGGCGGTATGCGAAGCTGCGGCACGCGCACCCTGCCCGGTCTTGCCCGCCTTCCAGACCACCACCGGCTTGCCGGCCTCCAGCGCGCGGTCGAGTGCAGCCATCAGCGCACGGCCATCGGCCACGCCCTCGATGTAGGCAAAGATCACCTTCGTCTGCGGATCGTCGACGTAGTGATCGAGCAGTTCCGGCATCGTGATGTCCGACTCGCTGCCGGTCGCGACCACATGGCGGAAGCCGACGCCGGCCATCGCCGCCTGGATCACCACGCTCATGCCGAAGCCGCCGCTCTGCACCGCCACCGACACCCCACCCGGCTGCAGCTTCGGCGGACGCGTGAGGCTGCCAAAGGCGGCCACGACGTTCGCATGCACGTTCACCAGGCCGATGCAGTTCGGGCCGATCAACCGCACGCCGCCGTCGCGCGCCGCAGCCAGCATCTCCTGCTCCAGGCGCTCACCCTCTGGTCCGATCTCGCGGAAGCCGCCACCCAGCACCACCGCATGGCCGATGCCCTTGCGCCCGCACTCGGCGACCACGCTGGCGACATGCGCGGCCGGCAGCGCGATCACCGCCAGATCGCACAATCCGTCGATCGCGGAGACGGACGCATACGACCGGCGGCCATCGATCTCGTCGTACTTCGGGTTCACCGGATACACGCCGCCGGTATAGCCCGAAGTGTTCAGCGCGCGGATGGTCTGGCCGCCGAAGCGCGTGATGTCGCCACTGGCGCCGACGATGGCTATGCCGCGGGGGGAGAGGAGGTATCGGGAGAGGGACATGCAGTGATCAGTCACCCATCAACCGAGCCAATGCCCTGCGCACCGGCACGATGTCGTCCGACGAAAGACGTCCGACAACCCCGCGCACAAGGCGATGGTCGAGCGTGAACAGCTTGAATCGAACGCGAGACGGCGCTGGCAGTCCGGCTGCGGCCAGATCGGTCACCACGCAGTCGAGCGGCCAGGGCGAATTGTCCTGGGAAGTGATCATGGCCATTACCGCGTGGCCCGCCGCAGTGTTGAAGGCGTCCGCATCCGACAGGACAAGTGCCGGGCGATTCTTGCTGGCGTTCCGGTCGGTGAACGGAAACGGCACCCGAACCACCGCATAACGTTCAAAAGTCACGGTACGCTTTTTCGTCGGCAGCGCCTGCCCATTCCACCAGGGTGCCCTGCACCGCACGCAGATACTCGACATCCATCGGCTTAACACGCCGGACGACGGCAGTACCGTCCGTGCCCACTTCCCACGCGATCAGATCGCCGGGCGACACGTTCAGCGCGGCCCGGACATCCTGCGGGATCGTCGTCTGCCCTTTGGCAGTGATCTTTGCGATAGCCAGCATGGAAGGCTTCCCTGTAATGTCGTTCTTACTGTCATTACTTTACGCTTCTCCTCCCTGCCGTACCACCCAGACCTGGACGGGACGCCGCCTGCATGACCACCCACGTACCTGCTTCCCCCTCGCCCTGGGTGACCCGCTGGGGTGCCGAGGTCACCACCGGCCCTGTGCTGGACCTCGCCTGCGGCAGCGGTCGTCACGCCCGCTGGTTCGCCGCGCGCGGCCTGCTGGTGGTCGCGGTCGATCGCCAGCGGCCCGGCACGGGAGGACCGGACGATCTGTGCAACCTGCCCGGCGTCGAGTTCATCGAGGCCGACCTCGAAGACGGCAGCCCGTGGCCGCTGGGCGAGCGGCGCTTCGCCGCGATCGTGGTCACGAACTACCTGCACCGTCCGCTGTTCCCGCGGATCGCAGGCGCGCTCGCCGAGGGCGGACTGCTGATCTACGAGACGTTCATGGTCGGCAACGAGCGCTTCGGCCGCCCGACGAATCCTGAGTTCCTGCTGCGGCCGGGCGAGCTGCGCGAGGCGTTCTCCGGGCTGACGGTGGTCGCGTTCGAAGAGGGCGAAGTCGACCGTCCGAAGCCTGCGTTGGTGCAGCGGATCGCCGCCCGGCGATGACGTCCGGTGCGCCCCGCCGCTGCGCCCTGCCTACTCCGCCGGCTTGCGCATCGTCCGGATCGCCTCGCTCACCCGTCGCGCGTCCACCTCGAGGAACTTCTGGAACTCCGGCGAATCCTGGAAGGCCACCGGCGTCAGCACCCTGGACATCGCCGACCGGTATTCCTCGCCGGTGACCACCTGGCGCACCGCGTCGCGCAACTGGCGCACGACCGGCTCGGGCGTGCCGCGTACTGCGAAGACCCCCGTCCAGTTGTAGAACTCGGCCTTGTAGCCCAGCTCGATCAGCGTCGGCACATCCGGGTAGAGCGCATTGCGTTCAGCACCCCAGGTGCCGTAGACACGCACCTTGCCGGCCTTCACATGCGGCGAGGACAGGGCAGGCGAGGCGGCAAGCATGGTGGCATGCCCGCCGAGCACCGCCGCCATCGCAGGCGCACCGCCCACATACGGAACATCCTGCAGCCGGATGCCCGCCGCAGTGGCGAAGATCTCCATCGCCGTATGCTGGGGCGCATACAGGCCCGAGTGCGCATAGAACATCTCGCCCGGCCGCTTGCGCGCGGCGGCCACCAGTTCCTTCACCGAGCGCCACTGCGCCGCCGGGTTGGCCACCAGCAGCGGTGGATCGGCGGTGAGACGCGCGATCGGGATGAACTGCTCGCGGGTGAAGGCCTGCGGCCGCTTGAACAGCGCATCGACCTCGGGCACCGTGCTGAACGAGGAGATGGTCACCAGCAGCGTGTAGCCGTCGGGCTTCGATGCAGCCGCCGCGGCGGTGCCGATCGCACCTGCGGCCCCGGGACGGTTGGTGACGATGACCGGCTGCTTGAACAGACGGTCGAGCTGGTTCGCCAGCGGCCGGGCGACGATGTCGCCCGCGCCACCGGGCGGGAATGGCACGATCAGCGTAATCGGCCGCGACGGCCAGGTCTCCTGAGCGTGCACCAGACCGGCGATTGCGGGGGCAAATGCGATCAACAACGTGCGCAGTGCTGCGGCGCCGGTTCTCACGTTCATCTTCAGACCTCAGGATTGGGCACGCTCAGCCAGCCGCGCCCGTTCAGGAGCGTTCCGTCCGCAAAGGTCACTCGCCAACGACGTTCCCCGCCTTGATCACCTTCGCCCACTTCGCGGTCTCGACTTCCATCAGCTTCGCGAACTCGGCGGTGGTTCGGCGCGACGTCACCACGCCCTGCTCGTCGAGACGGCGCACCATGTCGGGCATCTCGAGCAGCGCGTTGATCGCACCATGCATCTGGCCGATGATGCCCGCCGGCGTGGCGCGCGGCGCGAACAGGCCGAACCAGATCTGCGACTCGTAGCCCGGCAGGCCCGACTCGTTGATGGTGGGCACGTCGGGGAAGGCCGGGTTGCGCTTCGGCCCGCCCATGGCGATCAGGCGCAGCCGGCCGCTCTTGATGAACGGCAGCGCGCCAGGCAGAGAGCCGATCTGCAACTGCGAGTTGCCAGCCACGTTGTCGGCGAGCGCCGGCCCGCCACCCTTGAACGGCACATGCGTCATCCGGGTCTTCGACAGCAGCATGAACAGTTCGGTGTTCAGGTGCGGGAAGCCGCCGATGCCCGACGAGGCATAGTTGATCTCGCCTGGCCGCTTGCGCGCGAGCGCGATCAGTTCCTTCACGTTGGCCGCCGGAAAGCTCGGATGCACCACCAGCGCGCTGTCGCTGGTGCCGATCATCGCCACTGGCGCGAAGCTGTTGACGAGGTCGACCTTCGCCTTCTGGATGATGAAGCCGTAGCCGGTGGAGGTGAGCATCCAGGTGTAGCCGTCGGGCGCGGCCGCCGAGGCGAACTCCAGGCCGACGATCGACCCAGCACCGGCGCGGTTCTCGATCACCACGTTCTGCCCGAAGCGCTTCGACAGGTCGGACGCGAGCAGGCGACCGACGATGTCGGTACTGCCCCCGGGCGCCCAGGGCACGATGATGCGCATGGGCTTCTCGGGCCAGGATTGCGCCAGGGCGGGCGCTGCGGCGAAGGCTGCAGCGACGGCGGCAGCGAGGGCGGTGACGAACGAAGAGGCAGACATGTGCGGAAGACCTGTCGACGGATCACGTTGGAAGGATGGTACAGGGACGTACCGGGATACTGCTGAGAAGAGCAAGACGCAGGCCAACGACGCGTCCAGCGCCTCCCATCGACTGGCAGAATGCCTGTTGGCCGCCGGACACAGGCAGACACCGATACGTCGCCTCACCGTTTTCGTCGCGCTGTGCCTGACTGGTAGGCGCTGTCTTTGAACGGGTCGAAGACGGACACACCGAACACACGGAAATCCGCAACGTTTCGGGTCACCACCGTCAATCCATGCACGAGCGCAGTAGCTGCGATCAATGCGTCCTCGAGCAGCGTGTCGGAGCGCCTGTGCATGAGGCGGCCCCAGGCGCGACAGACGGCGCCATCCAGTGGCAGGACGTTCCAGGCCACGGCCAACTGTTCGAGCCAGCCCTCTATTTCGGCTGCTTTCACCAGATCCTGCACCCGCGTCAGCTCGATGCCAGCCTGAAGCTCTCCAAGCGTCATTGCACTCAGAAAGAGCTCGGACTCATCCACGGTTTCCAGCCAGGCTACAACCGCGAGGCTCGGCCGCGGGCGACGTAGCTCCGAGACGACGTTCGTGTCGATCAGGAACATCCGGCTTCCTACAACGAGTCGACTGGAGTACGACGCCGCGCACTACCGCGGTCGGGTAACCGGAACTCGTGGCGGGCCTCGTCGCTCAGCAGCAACTGCTTGATCGAAGGGCGTGCTGCGGATTGCAGCCGCCGCCATTCCTTCACAGGAACGAGCACCGCGGCTTCAACCCCGCGACGCGTGACGAGTTGCGGTCCCCCATTGAGACAGGCATCCAGCATCTCGCTGAACCGCGCCTTTGCGTCCTGCACAGGCCAGGATTCCATCACGCCTCCCGCTACTATCTGACCATACGACTGACTAGTCTAGCAGCGAGGGGCTGAGGGAGCGATCCGGGAATGCTTGGCTTATCGCCGGAAACAGGCCTCCCGGCCACACCTGGAGGGGGGGGTTGCGCACACACTGCGGAATTGTGATCCAGCCCTTAGCCGCCCCGGCCGATCTACTCCCCCTTCAACCCCGCCGCCTTCACCGCCTTCGCCCAGCGGTCTATGTCCTTCACCAGCAGCTCCGCGAACTGCTCCGGCGTCCCCGGCACGGCATCGACGCCCAGCTCACCCAGCCGCTCGCGCATGCCATCGGCGGTGAGGATGCGGTTCACTTCCGTGTTGAGCCGCGTGACCAGCGGCCGCGGCAGGCCGGCCGGTGCGAACAGGCCGATCCAGAAGTCCGCCTCGAAACCGGGCAGGCCCGACTCCCCGGCGGTGGGCACGATCGGCAGCGCGGGGCTGCGCCGCGGCCCGTTGATCGAGATCGGGCGCAGGCGTCCGGCCTTTATGAACGACAGCGCCGACGCGACACCGGTGAACATGATCTCGGTCTCGCCGGTCAGCGTCGCGCTCACGCCGGGCGTACTACCCTTGTACGGCACGTGCAGGACGTCTACCCCCGACAGGTGCTGGAACAGCGCCGCCGACAGGTGCGGCGAGCTGCCCACGCCAGCCGATGCGTACTTGATCGCCCCGGGCTTCTTCTTCGCCAGTGCGATCACGTCGGCGATGGTCTTCACCGGCAGCGACGGGTGGGCGACCAGCACGCTGGTCGAGTAGCCGAAGTTGGCCACCGCCACGAAGTTGCGCACCGGGTCGTAGGACAGCTTCGGGTACAGCGCCGGGTTGATCGCCATGATGCCGGTGCCGCTGACGATCAGCGTGCCACCATTGGGCGCGGCCTTGAGCGCGGCCTCGGTGCCGATGATGCCGTTCGCGCCGGGACGGTTCTCGATCACCACGGTCACGCCCAGCGCATCGCCCAGCCGCTGGCCGATCAGGCGCGCGAGCGTGTCGGTAGAGCCGCCAGCCGCCTGCGGCACCATGAACAGGACCGACTTCACCGGGTAGTCGAACTGAGCGGACTGCGCAGGCTGCGCGAGGGCAGTGCCCGCGCAGGGCGCCAGCAGCAGGAAGGCAGCAGCGGAACGAAGATCAAGACGATTCATCGCGGAGTCTCCAGGAACTTGCGCAGCACGTGCTGGACGATGCCGCCATGCCGGTAGTAGTCGACCTCCAGCCGGGTATCGAGCCGGGCGGTCAGCGTGATCGGGGTGCGCGTGCCATCGGGGCGGACGATGGTGCAGGCCACCGCTGCCTTGGTGCCCTGCGCGGCGGCGACTGTATCCATGTCGAAGGTCTCGTGGCCGGTGAGCCCGAGCGTCCTGCGCGTGGTGCCCTCCGGAAGCTGCAGCGGCAGCACGCCCATGCCGACCAGGTTCGAGCGATGGATGCGCTCGAACGATTCGGCGATCACCGCGCGGATGCCGAGCAGCGCGGTGCCCTTGGCCGCCCAGTCGCGCGACGAGCCAGCACCGTACTCGCGCCCGGCGACCACCACCAGCGGCACGCCGTCTGCGCGATAGCGCTCGGCGGCCTCGTGCACCGACATCGCCTCACCCGAGGGCATATGCAACGTTGAAGTGCCCTCGACCCCCGGCGTGAGTTCGTTGCGCAGGCGCAGGTTGGCGAAGGTGCCGCGCACCATCACCTCGTGGTTCAGCCGCCGCGCCGCATAGTTCACGAAGTCGTTCGGCGCGACGCCGAGCGACTGCAGGAAGCGTCCGGCAGGGCCGTTGGCCGGAATCGCGCCGATCGGCGAGATGTGGTCGGTGGTTACCATGTCGCCCAGCATCAGCAGCATGCGTGCGCCCGTGATCGGCTGCACGGGCTGCGGCACCGGCGGCATGCCCTCGAAGAACGGCGGGCGGATGATGAAGTGGCTGCCGGCACGCCAGTCGTGGCGCGGCGTGTCCGGTGCCTGCAGCGCCTGCCACTGCGGCGTGCCGTCGAGGATGTGGCGGTAGCGTTCGATGAACAGCCCCGCGTCGAGCGTCGCATGCAGCACCCCGCGCACGTCATCGGCATCGGGCCAGATCTCGCGCAGGTAGACCGGCTGGCCGTTCGGGTCGGTGCCCAGCGGCTCGCGGGTGAGGTCGCGGGTGACGGTGCCCGCGATCGCACAGGCAACCACCAGCGGCGGGGAAGCCAGGAAGTTCGCACGCACGCTCGGATGGATGCGCGCATCGAAGTTGCGGTTGCCCGAGAGCACCGCCACCGTCGCCAGATGTGACGCGTCGATCGCCTCGTGCACCGGCCCGGCCAGCGGGCCGGAGTTGCCCATGCAGGTCATGCAGCCGAAGCCCGTCACGTGGAAGCCGAGCGCGTCGAGGTCTTCCTGCAGTCCGCTGCGCGCGAGGTAGTCGGCCACCACGCGCGAACCGGGCGACAGCGAGGTCTTCACCCGCGCCGGCGGCTTCAGCCCGCGGCGCCGCGCATTGCGCGCGAGCAGGCCAGCGGCGAGCATCACCATCGGGTTCGAGGTGTTGGTGCAACTGGTGATCGCGGCGATCGTCACGTCGCCGTCGCCGAGCGTGTCGTCCATGCCGGCCAGCGGCACGCGGACGGGTGCAGCCGCAGCGGGCGCAGACGATGCCACCACCGACGCGAACGCCCCGGGCACCTGCGCCAGCGGCACCCGTGCATCCGGGCGCCCCGGCCCGGCCATGCAGGGCTCGATCGCCGCAAGGTCGATCTCCACCACCTGCGCATAGTCGGGCGGTGGCTGCGCCGTGTCGCGCCACAGCCCCTGTGCCTTGCAGTAGGCCTCGACCAGCGCCACCTGTGCCGGCGGCCGACCCGTGAGCGACAGGTAGGCGAGCGTCTCCGCATCGACCGGAAAGAAGCCCATGTTCGCGCCGTACTCGGGCGTCATGTTCGACAACGTCGCCCGCTCCGGCAGCGTGAGCGTGTCGACGCCCGGGCCGAAGAACTCCACCACCTTCGCGATCACCCCGTGCCGGCGCATCGCCTGCGTCACGGTGAGCGCGAGGTCGGTGGCGGTCGCACCCGCAGGCAGGCGCCCGACCAGGCGGCAGCCGACGACCTCGGGCATGAGGATCGAGATCGGCTCGCCGAGCGCGACCGTGCCGCCCTCGAGCCCGCCGACACCCCAGCCGACGACGCCAAGCGCATTGGTCATCGCGGTATGACTGTCCATCGCGATCAGCGAATCCGGGTACGCAAGGGTGCGGCCTTCTGCCTCGGCGGTGAACACCACGCTGGCGAGATACTCAAGGTTGATCTGGTGCAGGATGCCCGAGCCCGGCGGGAACACGCGCAGGTTGCCGAACGCGCGGCTGCCCCAGCGCAGGAACGCGTAGCGCTCGTGGTTCTGCTCGAACTCGCGCTGCGTGTTGAAGGCCAGCGCGTCCGCGCGCCCCTGCGCCTCCACCATCACCGAGTGGTCGACGATGAAGTCGAGCTGGATCTGCGGATTGATCCGCCGCGGGTCACCGCCGAGGTCGACCATCGCGTCGCGCATCGCCGCCATGTCGCCTAGCAGGGTGATGCCGGAGGAGTCGGGCATCATCATGCGCGCGGGACGGAAGCCGATCTCGCAGTCCACCGGCCCGGCGGCACGCGCGTCGTTGCGATGGGCCAGCCAGCGCACGAGGTTGTCGAGGTCGTCGGGACCGGACTGGCCGAGGGCGCGCTGGCGCAGCAGGTTCTCTACCAGCACCTTGATCGTGAACGGCAGGCGCCCGAGGCCGGACAGGCCCGCGCCTTCGGCCGCCGGCAGGCTGATGTAGTCGTACTCGGTGCCGCCGACGGGCAGCGTGCGGCGCAGGGCGTTCGCGCCCTGCCTGGAGACCGCTGGGGTCATTCATCCTCCTCAGCGCAGGCGGCTGCGTCGATCGGTTCGACATCTGCGGCGCCTGCTGCGACGCGGAGATTCTAGCGCCTCACGGCCTGCGTATCGAACGGTCATGGGTTACATTGCCGACGAGTGAAACCGCACCGAGAAGACGAAGGGTAGAAGATGATTGCCGTGCCGCATGCCCCCCCGTTCCGCGCCGACCAGGTCGGCAGCCTGCTGCGGCCCGCCCATCTCATCGAAGCACGCGAGCAGCGCCGCAAGCGCCTGCTGTCGGACGACGAACTGCGCGTCATCGAGGACGAGGCCATCCGCGAAGTGGTCGCGCGGCAGGAAGCGGCCGGCCTGCGCGTGGTGAGCGACGGCGAGTTCCGCCGGCAGAACTACATCGTGGATTTCTTCCGCAAGGCGCTCGGATCGGGCGGCCTGAAGGCGGAGCCGGGCGACTTCGTCCATCGCAATGCCAGGGGCGACACCATCCCGGTCGAGAAGCTCGTCATCCACAAGCCGCTGCGCTGGACCGGTCCGATCTTCGCCGAACACCTCGCGTTCGTGCGCTCGATCACGCAGTGCACGCCGAAGATGACGGTGCCCTCGCCGATCGTGCTGCACTTCATGGGCGGCAACGATGCCATCCTGCGCGATGCCTACAGCTCGCTCGACGGCTTCTGGGCCGACGTGATCGAGGTCTACCGCCAGGAGTTCGCCGCGCTGCATGCCGCCGGCTGCACCTATCTGCAGATCGACGAGACCTCGCTGGTGAAGTTCGGCGACCCTGAGATACGGGCCGTTCTGGAACGGCGCGGCGAAGACTGGCGCAAGCTGGTCGAGACCTATGTCGAGGTGATCAACGCGGTGATCGCCACCGCACCAGCGGGCATGACCGTCGGCATCCATGTCTGCCGCGGCAACCGCCTCGGCTTCTGGCAGGCCGATGCCGGCTACGAGTTCATGGCCGACCAGCTGTTCCGGCGGCTCGATGCGCGCTTCTACTTCCTCGAGTTCGACAGCCCGCGCGCGGGCCCGATCGACGCGCTCAAGTACATGCCCGAGGACAAGACCGTGGCACTCGGCCTGGTAACGACCAAGTCGCCTGACCTCGAGCAGCCGGAGATGCTGCGCGCGCGCATCCAGGAGGCCTCGGCCTTCGTCTCGCTGGACCGGCTGTGCCTGAGCCCGCAGTGCGGCTTCTCCGGCAACGTCGGCAACACCGTGATGACGGCCGACCAGCAGTTCGCCAAGCTGCGCCTGCTGGTCGAGACCGCACGTTCGGTGTGGCCGGACGCCTGAGCATGGCGCCCCGCGCCCTGCTGATTGCCGCGACGCTCGGTGCAGTTGCGCTTGCATCCACGGCCGCGGCCGTGGCGCAGGCCTATCCGGCCAAGCCCATCCGGCTGATCATCCCGTTTCCGCCGGGCGGCGGCAGCGATGTCACCGGGCGCATCGTCGCGATGGCGATGAGCGAACGCCTCGGCACGCAGATGGTCGTCGACAACCGCGCCGGTGCCGGCGGCATCATCGGTACCGAACTGGCCGCCAATGCCGCGCGCGACGGCTATACGCTACTGGTGGCCTCGCTGGCCCACGTGGTGAGCCCGTGGCTGTACGACCTCAAGGGCCGTTTCGACCCGATCCGGTCGTTCGCGCCGGTGGCCATCGTGGCGGGCAGCCCGGTCGTGCTGGTGGTGCATCCCGGCGTACCCGCCCGGTCGGTAGCGGAGCTGCTCGCCCTCGCCAGGAAGAATCCGGGCAAGCTGCAGTACGCATCGGCGGGCGTGGGCAGCGTCAGCCACCTCGCGGCCGAGCTGTTCAACTACACCGCGAAGGTGGACATGCTGCACGTGCCCTATAAAGGTGCAGGCGCAGCGACCGTCGATGTCGTCGCGGGGCATGCGAACCTCACCTTCGGCGGCCTGCTCGCCACCGTGCCGCACGTACGGGCCGGCCGGCTGCGTGCGCTGGGGGTGGCATCCCTGCAACGCAACCCGATCCTGCCGGAAGTGCCCCCGATCGCGGAAGCCGGCGTCCCGGACTACGAAACGGTGAACTGGTTCGGGCTGCTCGCGCCTGCCGGCACCCCGGCGGCCATCGTCGAGCGCCTGCACCGGGAAGTCTCCGCAGTGCAGGAACTCCCAGACATCCGGAAGCAGCTCGACAACGACGGGGCGACGGTGCTGCGGATGACTCCTGCCCAGTTCGGCGCCTACATGGCCGCCGACATGGAGAAGTGGGGTCGTGTGGTGAAGGCCGCCGGCATCAAGGCGAACTGACCACGACCCCCGAGCGCCCCCGCCCGATCAGCCGATCACTTCCACCTTCGCCCGCCGCGCCACTGCGGTCCAGGTGGTGATCTGCGACTCGATCAGCTTGTTGAACTCCGCCCCGGTCACAGGGGCCTTCCGCGGCAGGGTCTGCAGGTCGTCCAGCCGCTTCATGATGTCCGGACGGGCGAGGATCTCGGGCATCAGCGTGGTGAGCCGCTGCGCGATCGGTGCCGGCAGGCCCTTCGGCGCGGACAGGCCCAGCCACTGCGAACCGGTGAGCGAGGGGAAGCCCGCCTCGGCGAAGGTCGGGATGTCGGGCAGGCCGGGCAGCCGCGCGGGCGTGGACACGGCCAGCGCGCGCAGCGAGCCGCCCTTGAGCTGGTCGACGTTGGTCGTGATCGGATCGAGCACGCTGTCGATCTGTCCGCCCAGGAGCTCAGCCAGCGCCGGCGCACTGCCCTGGTAGGGCACATGGTCGTGCATGGGTGCATTGCCTTCGATCTTCAGCATCTCGCCGAACAGGTGGTTCGCCGAACCGATGCCCGAAGAGCCGTAGCGCACCGGCTTCACCCGGGCCGCCGCGACGTAGTCGGCAAGCGTCTTGAACGGCGACTGCGGGCGCACCAGCAGCACCATCGGCGCCTCGACCAGCATCGCCATGTGGGTGAAGTCGGCGATCGCGTCGAACGGCATCTTGTTGCGCGTGGCGGTCGCATAGACATGCACCGATGCATGGCTCACCAGCAGCGAGTAGCCGTCCGGGTTCTGGCGCGCGGCGAAATCGGTGCCGACCAGGCCGCCCGCGCCGGGCCGGTTCTCGACCAGCACGGTCTGCGACAGGGCCTGCTGCAGGTGCGGCGCGATCAGCCGCGCGACGGTGTCGACGAGGCCGCCAGGCGGAAACTGGCAGATCAGCCGGATCGGGCCGCGCGTGGGCCAGGCCTGCGATTGGGCATTCGCCCAGGGGGCGATGAGCGATGCCGCGCCGGCGGCGAGCAGATCACGACGCTTCATGGAGTCTCCGGAAGATTTGCAGGAAAAGAGACCCGAGCCGCTGAAGGCGCGAGTCAGCCTTCAAACCTTCAGCAGGAGATGTGCCAGATTCTCACGGAGTCCGCGTCGCTCGTTCGTGCGATCGAGGACGAACGATCACAAGGCCGAACCGTCGTGCCAGTTCACCACCTCCAGCCCCGGCACCCTCGAGAACTCTGCCACGTTGCGCGTGACCAGTGCAGCACCGTGGCGCAGCGCGGTGGCTGCGATGAGCAGATCGTGCGGGCCGATGGGCTGTCCCGTCGCCTCGAGACGCGCACGCAAGGTCGCCGCGACCTGAGCGCACGCTTCGTCGAAATCGAGCACCTGAAGGGCCGCCAGGAAGGTGTCCAGCGCCTCGAGACGGGACTGTGCCGCTGCCGGCGCAAGCCGCATCAGGCCGTAGCGCAGTTCGTAGACGACCACACTGGGAACACCGATCCGCGCCGGAGGCAATGCGTGCATCCGGGGCACGACCTGCGGATCGCCCCGGAAGTAGTAGCTGATGGTGTTGGTATCGAGCGCGAACACTCAGAAACCGATTCGCGGAACGTCCGGCGGAAGTTGCGTATCCGGGCCGCGATCCTGAAGCGGGAAGTCGGGGAACGCACCGGCCAGCTGCCGGCATGCATCCGGCCAGGCGTCGCCTGCGTGACTGCGGATCGCCTGGGCGACCCAGCGGCTTCTGGACAGGCCCGAGGCCGAGGCTGCACGGGCCAGCAATGCGTCGGTTTCGTCGTCGAGGTACAGGGTGACTTGCGCCACGGCACACTCCAGACAAAGTATATGTGGAAGTGTATGTGTCCAGCCACCGTGCTGCAAGAAGGTTCTCCTGACACCGCACGCCAGAGCGCTTCACGCTGCTTATCGCGCTTGTTCCGTCCAATCCTCGATCGACAGCCCGGGCAACTGCGCAAACGCACGATCACTCGTCACCAGGACGGCGCCGATGCTCAATGCATGCGTGCCGATGAGGAGGTCCATGGATGCAAGCACCCGGCCCTGACCCTCGCTTGCGGCCCGGGCGCGTCCATAGCCCTCCGATGTCGCTGCGTCCCACGGCAGCACGTCGACCCGGCGCAGGAACTGCCACACCGCATCGTGGAGTGCCCTGGCGTCCGGGCGCCTGGCAAGACCGAAAAGCAGTTCGCCCTGCGTGATCGCGGAGATGCACAAGGCCGTGATCGGCGCCGCCACCAGCCGCTGCGTGACTGCCGGGTGTCTCCTCAGCAGATGGCTGACCGTGCTGGTGTCCAGCATGTAGCGGGAAACCGTCGTCACGCCGGCAGCCCATCCAGCGGATCCCGAGGCGACTGGCTGCCTTGGGCGCGCTCCGCTTCGCTGAGAAAATCCTCAGGCACATCCGTCGCCTGCACTGCGGCGAAGAAGCCATCCCACGTGGTCGGCTTGCGAGACAGGATCACGTCACCGCTCACGGGATCGCGCCGGATGAAGACTTCCTTGGTGTCGAACCGGAACGCAGCGGGCAGGCGCACGGCCTGACTGCGGCCATTCGTGAAGAGTTTTGCGGTCTGGGTCATTGCCTGCCTCCGGGGTACAGATTTCATTCCTCGAGTTTATGTACCCCAGCGGTATATATCAAGGCATATGCCAGCATCCGACTTATCGCGTACGGCTCCGGATGGCCTCCCGTTCGACCGAGAGACAGCAAGACTGACCGGTGATGGATCGCAACGCGGCGACGGAAAGCGCCCCTTGAACGGCGATTCCCAGCAGGTCGGCGATTTCAGCGCCGCCCATAAACCCGCCCCACCGCCCCCACCCGCTCCGTGACCTCCCGCCGCAATTCCTCCGGCCCCACCACCTCGCACTCCGCGCCGTACTTCATTACGTCCATCACCAGTTCCAGCTCGCTGGCATAGGGCAGCTCGAGCTCATAGCGTCCGTCCGCCAGATACGCACCCTTCTGCTGCGGATGCCAGACCTCGCACGCCACCCAGCGTGCGCGCTCGGCGCTGAAGCGCAGCTTCGCCACCTTCGTCGCCTTCCCGGAGAAGATGCCGTAGCCTGACCCCAGCACCTCGTCCAGCGTCGCCTCGGGCACGTCGTCGGCCTTCGTCGACAGCACGGTCGCGGCCTGGATGGCGTCGACCGAGAAGCTGCGCAGGTCGCCGCGCAGGTGGCACCAGGCGTCGAGGTACCAGTTGTCGCGGTAGTGCACCAGCCGCTGCGGCGACACCTCGCGCTCGGTGTCCTCGCCGCGCCCCCGGCTGCGGTAGCGCAGCTTCACGCGCCGCCGCTCGAGCAGCGTACCGGCGACCCGCTCGAAGTGCTCCAGCGCCGCACGCCGCGCGCCCATCGGCAGCACCTTCACCCGCCGGGCGATCTCACCGGCTGGATGGCCCGCGCCGCCGATCAGCGCCTGCAGCCGGTCGGCCAGCGGCTTGAGCTGGCGCGAGAGGAAGCCCGGCTGCAGCTCGCCGACGAGCCGCTGCATGGTGAGCAGCGCCAGCATCTCGCGCTCGTCGAGCCACAGGCCGGGAAGTTCGAAGCGCTGGCCGTCCGCACCCTGCGGACGCAGCCGGTAGACGCCATCGTCGCGATCCCAGTCGATCGGCGCATTGAAGCGGTCGCGCAGGTACTCGAGGTCGCGGTTGATGGTGGCGCGCGAGACCTCGAGCGTGTCCCTCAACTGCTGCAGCGACGCGCCCTGCGGCCGGCCTACCAGGCGGGTGATCGTGCGGAAGCGTTCGGTGCGATCCATGAATGGGAGCCCGGAGGTTTTCGACATCGCGACGT
This sequence comes from Rhodocyclaceae bacterium, assembly GCA_020248265.1. Lineage (NCBI taxonomy): Bacteria > Pseudomonadati > Pseudomonadota > Betaproteobacteria > Rhodocyclales > Rhodocyclaceae > Rhodocyclaceae bacterium. The sequence continues at coordinate 3,346 of JADCHX010000021.1, read as the reverse complement.
TCGGCGCGATGTCATGCTTGCATCATCCTAACAGCGGCGCTGCAGACCCGGAACCGGTTTGCGCACAGGGTGGGAAACGCCGTCCACCGCCCCACTGCCTCATCCCATGAGCCTGCCGGACGCGATCCTTCTCTGCCACACCCGAGGAGGTTCGATGTCCGCCAAACGTCTCGCTGCGTCCGCCCCCGTTCCTGCTACCGGTCCGCAGGTTGTCCTCACCCCCCTCAAGCCGGCCCTGATCGCCGGTCTCGCACACACCCTTCCGGTGCTGGTGCGGGTGCAGGCGCCCGATGCAGACCCGTCGGTCGTTCCGGTCCGGCAGCCGTACCACCTGTCGCTGGTGATCGACCGCTCCGGATCGATGAGCGGCAAGCCGCTGCAGGAAGCGGTGCGCTGTTCGAGCCACATCGTCGACCGCCTGCTGCCGACCGACGTCGCCTCGCTGGTGATGTTCGACCACAAGGCAACACTGCTCGCACCGGCGCAACCGGTCGGCGACCGGCGCGCGCTGCACCACGCGCTGGCCGGCATCCAGTGCGGCGGCAGCACCGACCTCTATGGCGGCTGGGCCACCGGTGCCGATTCACTGCTGCCGGGTGCCGCATCGGCGTCGATCGCGCGCATCATCCTGCTCACCGACGGCAACGCCAACAGCGGCGAGCTCACCGAAGCGCAGGCGATCGCCGAACGCTGCACGTCCGCGGCCACGCGCGGCATCACCACTTCCACCTACGGGCTGGGGCGCGACTTCAACGAGACGCTGATGATCGCGATGGCGCGCGCCGGCGGCGGCAACCACTACTACGGCGACACTGCCGCCGACCTGTTCGAGCCGTTCGCCGAAGAGTTCGATCTGATCTCGAACCTGTATGCGCGCCAGGTACGGCTGTCGATCGCGACCTGCCCCGGCGTCGGCATGAAGGTGCTCAACGACTATCCGATGGACGCACGCGCGGGCGTGCCGGCGATCAGCCTGCCGGACATCCCCTGGGGCGCCGAAGCCTGGGTGCTGGTCGAACTGTCGATCCCGGCCGGCTTCGAGCCTCTGCCCGGCATGCCGCTGCTGCAGGCCGGCGTCACCGGCACGAGCCTGGAGCGCGCACCGATCGCCTTCCCCGACGCCGTGCTCGCGATGGACACGGTGTCACCGCAGGTGTGGGACGCGCTCACTGCCGACAGCCTCGTGCATTCGCGACATGCCGAGGTCGAGGCGAGCCGCCTGCTCGAGCAGGCGCGCACCGCAGCGGAGGCCGACGACTGGGACCGGGTGCAGGCGCTGATCGACTCGGCCGGCCGCCGCTTCGGCGACCAGCCGTGGGTCAAGGAAGTGCTGGCCTCGCTCGAGCAGATCGCCGAGCAGCGCGACCAGGCGCGGTTCGGCAAGGAGTCGATGTACAGCGCGATGAAGATGCGCTCGCGGGTGGCATCGAAAGACGAGGGACAGTACAACTCGGTGCAGGAGGCGGTGATGCCGAGGTTCCTTCGCAGGGATGGATCGCAGGGGACGAAGGGCAGCAGAAGGCAACCGTGACAGGAACGGCTGGCAACACGCAGACGACAACCAGCCCTCACGCGACGCGCGAGGGCTGGTTGTTGCTCGCGAGCGACCTGCTCGCCCAGGAACTCTTCGCGCCGCACGGCTATCGCGTGCCGCGCGTGAAAGTCTCGGTGGGCTACGCAAGCACCGGCCTGCGCAGCAGCGCCATCGGGCAATGCTGGTCCCGGAAGAGTGCTGAAGACGACACGAACCACATCTTCATTTCCCCGTCCCTGGGCACCGCGTACGAAGTCATCGATACGCTCACCCACGAACTGGTCCACGCGGTGGATGACTGCGAGCACCGACACGGCAAGGCATTCAGGAAAATCGCGCTGGCCATCGGATTGCAAGGACCCATGCGCAGCGCCAGCGCCAGCCCCGCGCTCAAGACCCGCCTGGAGTCACTGCTTGCGAAGCTGCCTCCCTATCCGCACGGACGGCTGAAGGCCGTGCATCGGCGCCCGGCGTCCGTGCCACCGCCGAAAGCCGAGTGCGCGACGTGCGGCTACAAGGTCACCGTGCCCAGGCGCTTCCTGCACCTGGGGCCACCGATCTGCCCGATGCACGAGACGCCGATGAGGGAACTTGGGGATTGGGGTTGAAGGGGCGGCCAGGCGTGGGTAAGTCAAGCCCCCAACAGCCGCCGCGCCAGCACCGTCTGCATGTCCCGCCGGCCATCGACGATCAGGTACACCACCACCCGGTCGCCGATCACGCGATAGACGACCCGCCAGGGCTTGAACACCGCCTGCCGATAATCCCGGATACCCAGCACGGCGAGTTCCTTCGGATGCGCACCGCGCTCAGGGAAGCGCGCGAGCCCGTCGATGACGTCCATCAGTCGGTCGAGCAGACGACCCGCACTGGCCGGGTTGTCGGCTTCGCAGAGGTAGCCGTGGATGGACTCGAGGTCCTGCTCCGCGCCTCGCGTGAGCAGAACCTGGTATAGCCTCGACCCGCCGGCCATCAGGCCCCGGCTGACTTGGCCCGCAGGCGCGCGACCACATCCGCCACGGGCTTGACCCGCCCCGCGTCGACGTCCTGTTGCCCGAGCGCCAGAAGCTTGAGCAGCGCAAGGGTCTCCTGCGTCTCCTCGTACGACGCGACATCCTGCAATACCGCTCGCGCCTCACCGTTCTGCGTGATGACCAGCGGCTTGCGTTCCTCGGCGAGGTGGGCGAGCACCTCGGCCGCGTTGGCCTTGAGGTAACTGATGGGCTTCACCTGGGTCGAGTAGCGCATGGTCGTGCTCCGGCGGATAGGTCGGACTGAATATAGACCTTTTTCGGTTCGATCTACAAGCGGCACATTGCGTCGGGCCCTGGCTTCGCACTGGCAGCCCACATTGGTTCACCGCAGCATCAGCCCTGCGGAACCACATACCGACGCGTATGGATTCAGCGTGGTAACGTAAAAACCGTGGCGCCAGACCAGACCAAAAACAAGGACGACTCGCATGATCGAGCGCGTTACGGGACGAGGAGCGGTGGCGGCGTCGGTCTATCCGCGCAGCCGAACACCGCTGCATTCATCAGCCATCGGTTGCGCCTGCGGACTGCTGCTCCTGACGACGGGCCCGGCATTCTCCCAGGCGTTCCCCGCCAAACCGATTCGACTGGTCATTCCCTTCGCGGTCGGGGGCAGCAGCGATGCGAATGCGCGGATTGTCACCAACCGGCATATTCAGGCCACTCGATTTTCGGCATATTCAGGCCAGTACGCTGCCGTCACGAGCATCTCGTAGCGGGTTAATCTTGGTTGGATTTGGCCGTCTTGGCAAGGCTTCGGGGTCGAGCGCTCGGGGCG
>JADCHX010000020.1 GCA_020248265.1 Rhodocyclaceae bacterium | reverse complement strand
GATCGACTGCGCTGCGGTCACGTTCACGTCGCCCACCGCGCTGACCGTGTCCACCTTCACATTGCCCGTCGTCGCGACCAGCGTCGCCGCCCCCGCCGCGTTCGTCCATCCCAGCGACACATCGCCGGTGCTCGCCGTCGCGTTGATGTTGCCGGTCGTGGTGTTGAGCGTGGTTGCACTGATCCCGCCCTCCGCCTGCAGGACGAGGTTGTCACGCGCGCTGGCGCTGGTGATCGTGAGGGCTCCGCCGCGGGCGCGCAGCTCGGTATCGCCCGCAGTCGTGGTTGCGCTCGACACCGCGAAAGCCCCGGCGGTGTCCTCGATCCGGGTACGCGTCACCGCGGCCGATGTCATGCTGCCGGTCAGGTTGACCGCCAGCGGTGCCTCACTGCTGCCGATCGATCCGGTGCCCGCGATGAAGTTACCGTTCAACGCAGTCATCGCCGCCGCGCTGTCGCTGCGAGCATTGAGAATGGAGCCACTGGCAACCAGCGTCGCCGTGCCACTCGCCACCGACAGTGAATTGAGCCGCAGGTCGCCGCCAGCCGCCTCCAGCCGCGCATCACCGCCCGACACGAGCCCGCCGACGTCGAAATTGCCCGGCACGGTGAGGTAGACGCCCTGCCCTGCCGGCGTGGTGCCAGTGAGGGACGAGCCGGGCAGCACATACAGCGGTTCTGTGCTCGTGCCGATGCTGCCTGCCCGCGGGGTGAGCGCAACGTTGGCCGCCTGGATTGCGTACGCCCGCGTGCCCCGGGCGTCGAGAATCGACCTGGCAGCACCCAGACCCACATTACCGAGGGAGAACATCTCCGCCACCCTCAGATCGCCAGCGACGGTATCGAGAAACACGCCGGAGGCCGACCGCGCGCTCACTGGCGTGGACGACTGCAACGACAACCGTATCGGGTTGGCCGCCGTGCCGATCGCACCGCTCGCCGATTCCAGGATCACCGCCTGCCCGGCGCCGCTCGTCTGAGTGATCGCCGGGCCGCTCGTCATGACGCTGTAGAGGTTACCGTCGCCCTTGATGCGGATACCCGCTCCCGCACTCACGGTTTGCACGTTGATGTCGGTCTGCGAACCGAGGAACACGTTGTTCAGCGCGTTTACGGTGAGATTGCCGCCCGAGAGCAGCTGGATGTCGAGGTCGTCGCGCTTGAACACGCGGATCACGGTCTGTTCGACAGCCACGTCATCGGCCTCGGCTGCAGCGAGGGCGATACGCTGGTCGGAGGTGAGTACGTTCGCCGTGCGCGAGATCACCTCCTCGCCGTTGTTGCGGCCGACGCTCCCGGCGTTCGCGGTCAGCGTGATGTTGCGGCCCTTGACGTTCGCCGTTTCGATCCGGGTCTCGGTGTCGGTGGTCTGCTTGAAGAACACACTGCGGCTGACCGCGTGCCTGAGTTCGTTTTCGGTCCACTTGAAGCTGTTGTTCTGCGACAGGTTGTCCCGTTCGGCCTGCGTCAGCGCGTAGCTGTAGTTGGCGTCAAACAAGCCTGCGACCGGTGTGCTGATCGCCCCGGGGGCTGCGCCCAGGCGGGCGTGCGTGTCGTGGTAGGCGGCAGTGCGACTCGCCACCCAGGTCGACAACTGCGCCGGGCTGAGCGTCGCCACCTCCGAGGCCGTCGGCACGTAGGCATAGCCCGGGTTGTACGCGTCGGCGGTGTAGCCGGTGATCACCCCGTTGCCGTCGCGCACCGGCTGCACGTTGCGCAGCGCCCAGTAGCTGCGGTAGTCGGTCTCCTTCTGGCGCCGGATCGCGCCGACCTGTGTGTCGAAGCCCTGGTCGGCGCCGGCCCCGGTCAGAAGCATGTCGTTCCACAGCCCGGTCAGCGCGGACTCCGTCCGCGTGTCCCGCTGCTCCTCGGCGTTGCCGTCGATGATCGAGCCGGTGGCGGCGATCAGCGTCACGTCGCCGGTTACGGACTCGACCCTGTCGATCATCAGGTCGCCGCTTGCCTGGCTGATGCTGATGCTGTTGGCCGCCCGCGCAAACAGGCCGTTGCCCGCGCTGGCCTCGGTCTGCACCGCAAGCGCCTGCCCGGCGGCACCGATACCGCCGCTGTTCGAGACCAGTTCGACCCGACGCCCGGCAACGCGCGTCTGCAACCCGTTATCGGCGGCAACGATGTCGCCCCCCGACTCCAGACGCACGTTGCCCGAGTTGCTGCTGACCAGATCCACCCGTGTCTGGCTGGTCGGGTTGACGTTCTTCAGCACTACGTCGCCGATGCCGGTGACCGCGCGCAGCGTGCCGCCGCGAAGGTCGAGGTTGAGCGCATTGTTGACATCGCCGATGCCGCGGGTCGCGCCGAGACTGGCCGACTCGGTGCCGATCGGGCGCGTGGTCTCGGCTGCGATCGCGCCACTGGTCGTGGTGAGCATGGTGCTACCGCCACGATTCGTGATGGCGTTCGCAACGATGATGTCGCTGTTGCTCGTGACCTGGACCGAACCGCTGTCGTAGCCGATGAAGCTGATGGGGATCGCGTTGTCGGCCCTGAGAGAGTGGGTGTGGATGCGCTTGGTGCCGACGAACCGCGTGTCCTCGACCCAGTAGCGTGTCTCCAAGCAGCCGATAAATCTCCTGATGCACTCGCTCCACTCTTTCCGCGTGACTGCGGATTCCGAAGTGGTGCGGTTCTGGAACCCGTAGGTGTATTGGCTGCCCTGCGCACCGACGTTCTGGAACTCGCCGGCATCCAGCGTCGCCGCGCTCAGCTGCGTCTGCACGAAGGAGTTGTAGCTTCCGCTGCCGCTCGGGATGAAGCCGAGGGCGGAGTTCTCGTACGCCGTGCCCACCGTCTTCAGACTGTAGTCCTGACCGGTCTGCCAGACGTAGCGAAGGTTGGCGAGCGGTGCATAGCTCACGCCGCTGCGGGCATTGGCCAACGAGTTTGAAGCCAGCCACACATCGCCCGCGTAGGCGTTCTCCTGGATGTTCGCGCCGATCCGGGTGATCACGTGGGTGACCGGCCGGTTCTCGCCGTTGATCAGGTAGCGATAGTTGGTGTCGGTGATGCGGATCTTGCCCTCGATGCCATTGCCGCCAGTGTCGAGAACGTTGAGCTGGAGCGGCACGCCGGTGGTGTTGCTGACCTGGATCCGCCCGAAGCCATCCATCACCTTGAGCTGGCCGCCACCGGTGTTCATGATCGCTCCGAACAGCTCCATGTAGCCGCCCTGCACCGTCACGTTGTCCACCTCGATGCGCTGCGTGGCCGGGTTGTAGACCGCGGCGATATTGCCACTCAGGTTCGGGATGGCGATGCGCGTGTTGGCCGGCCGGCCGCTGGACTCCCACTCCTGCTTCTTGAACGCGAGCCACTGGCCGAGGTTGCCGACGGTAGCGGGCGTGTAACCGGTCAGCACCTGCAACGGCGGTGGTGGTGGCGGCAGGTTCTCGAGATATCCGGGTATCGGGTATCCAATGCTCGCATACACCTGGCGCAGATACCTGTGGTACGCATAAGGATCGGGCTGCTGCACCGACGCGTAGATCGGCTGCTGACCGAACAGGTAGCCGGGTCGGTTCGCGTCGATCTCGATCGTCCTGTCGGGCAGGCCGCTCTGCACCGTCCCGTTGATGTTCAGTCGCGCCGCGCTGATGAAGACATTGTTGCCGGCAATGATGCTTCCGGTGCCGACCCGTCCCGCGTTGGAAATTCCCGTGAACGGGCCCGGCGCTGCGAACCCGCCGATGTTGGGCGCCTCGAACCCGCTGGCGATGTCGGCCCAGATGAGCCTCGGGTCTCCGCCCACGTGCGAGAAGCCGTTCACGTAGGCCTGGACGAAGTTCTTGCCGGCGGAGACGTTGATGGTGCTCGCAGTGATCGAGGGCGCGGCGTTCGCGCCGACGCCCTGCACCAGGATGCTGCCCGTGGCGTTGGCGATCTCGACGCGACCGCTGGTGCCGTTGTTGCTGACATCGCCGGTGATCTGGATATCGGGCTCGCGATCGCCCCGGTCGGCAATGAAGGGGTTGAAGCTGTTCTCCACACGGATGACCGGCGTGGGGCCACCGGCCGCCGCCGACACGATACTGCCACCGAACCCCGGCGGCGCCGTCGCGAGTTCGGCATCGTTGAACCTCACCTTGCCGCCCCGATCCTCGATGGTGAGCTTCGTGGTGCGGAGCGAATTGGCGCCGCGGTTGATGATCGAGATCTCGGTGTCGTTGGGCGCACGCACCGACCCGCTGCCGGCGAGGAACTCGCCCCGGATGTTCACGTCACCACCGCGCGCCCTGACCTCGCCGACGTTGATGAATCGCGACGTGATGTCGACGACCGGCACCCCGTCCGGCGTCGCGAAGCCCTGCTGCACCAGTTCGTTGCGGACACGACCGATCTCGGCATCGTAGGCGGCGACCGCGTCCGGATCCCCCGCATACTGCGCACGCAGGCTTGTCAGACGAGTGATGTCGTTCAGCATGTTGGTGACGATGTTCTCGTTCGAGAACGAGACCCGCACCCCCTCGCTCTGCTCGACGATCGAGTCATCCTGCCCCGCCGCTCCGGTGCCGATGACCAGCCTCTGCTTGTTCTGGATTCCCGCGGAGACCACGCCATTCACGGTCACCCCGGTGGTGTCGCCCGTGGTGCTCGCATTCGAGGTGCCGAAGCGCACGTCGAGCGATACCTCGCCGCCGCCGAACAGGCCGCTGATCGCGCTGCCGATCTCGGCGACGATCTGCCGATAAAGATCCTTGCCGGTACCCGTGCCGCTCGCCAGCGCGCCGCCACGGGTCGCGGTGAGGTAGACGTCACCCACCGAGTCGACCGCGCCATCGACGCGCACGGAGTTGCTCTGAGCAATCCGGGCATCGGCTGCACTGGCCACCGCCGGGATCGGGAGCGCGGTCTTGTTGAACAGATCGGTGCGTGCCACGGCCCGCAGGTCGTTAGGCAGGCCGCTTGCGTCTTCCCCCGCTGCGAGGTTGATGTCGCCATCCGCGCGGATGCGCGAGCCGGCACCGGTGTGCACCTGGGTGATGGCGCCGATGAAGGCCTTGGACTTGCCCTCGGCCGCACCGGCGAGCCCGTAGGTTCTGGCGCTCGCGTTCGATTCGAGGTCGGCGCGGGTGCGCGCAGCGAGTTCAGGGGCGCCCACGGTGATCAGCTGCGCGTTCGGGGCAAGCGATACGGTCGCGCTGTTGTTGTTGATCAGTTCCGACTCGGCGCGCGCGACGGCGATGTACCCGCCGACGTCCAGCTTGGACTTGTCGCGCAACTCGACGTCGTTGATCGCCTCGACCTTCGACGCACCCGGACTGCTGCGATCTCCGGTCACGTTGACCGTGGTCGCGGCGCCATCGCCGATCAGCGCCTGCGTCACGTTGTCCACGGTCGAGTACGACACCGCAGCCGCGCCGTTCAACAGTCCACCGGCGCCGGCCCGCGCGTTGAACGCGCCTGCGTCGAGCCACGGCTTGCGTGTGAGGTTGCGGGCGAGCACGGTCAAGGCCTGCGTGCCGAGATTCGCGCCGTCGGCGATCCGCGCCGTGACCGTCGCGTCCGTGTCGTGCCGGGTAACCGCGCCGCTAGCGCCCAGGACTGCAGCCTGGAGCGAGTCGACCTGACCATTGAAGGTCGCGGTGTGCTCGGCCTTCAGCACGATCGCGCCGCTGCGCAACGCTGCAACCGAGGTACCCCCTCCGAGCGTCGCGGTCGTCGCAGACAGATTGCGCGTGTTGGCCGTGGCACCCGCACCGGCGACCACGCCGCCGCTGCCGGAGAAGGTCTCGGCATACGTGTTGTCGGAGCCCGCGGCGGTCACGGCCAGCGTACCGTCGGCGAAGCCGGTCACGCCATTGGACACGATGGCCGTGGTGGTGCTGTCCGAGCGGGCATTGGACAGTGTCGCGCCCGCAGCGGCCAGCCCGGACACGGTGTTTCCGCTTGCGGTCGCCGACTGCCGCGTCGCATTCGATGCCGCGATGGTGACGTTGCCGGTGACCGCGAAGTCGGTGCCTGTGCCGACGGTGGCCGAGACGATCGCCCTGCTCTCGGCCGTGCTCTCGGTCGCGTTGACGCCGACCAGCCCGCCTGCGCCCGCTGCTACCGCACGCGATTCGGCACTCGCCAGCGCGCCGCTCTGGCGCACGATCGCGTTGACGCCGACCTGCGATGCGTCCACGTCCACGTTGCTGCCGAGCGATGCCGACACGACCGGGCTGGCCGTCGCCCGGGCGATCGCCACCCCGACGTTGGCGTAAAGGGCGCCACCGTAGCCCTCGGCGTTGGCGGTCACCCGCGGCTCCGCGATAGCCTGCACCGACACCGGCCCACCGCGCACGACGGCATTGCCGCCGATGAACGAGAGGACCGCGCCGGTGTCGCTGGCCTGTGCGTCCGAGCCCGAGCCGGCGAGGACGCCACCCGCGCCAGCCTGCGTGTAGGCATTGACTGCCCCGCTGCGCTGCGCGGACACCAGTGCCTGTCCGTCGGCTGGATCGATGGTGGTTGAAGCACCGCTGGCTGCGGTGTCGCTCACCGTGGCGGCGACCGTGCCCGCCTTGTCCGCCCGGGCCACCACCGCGCCGGCGGCGACCGCACCCACGGTGTAGCCGCGGGCCTGCACATCGACGTCCGCGGCATCGGCCGCGGTCACCCGCAGATCGCCGCTGCCCGATTGCACGCTCGCAGTCACGCCGCGTCCGATTGCCGCCGTGACGTTGTTGGTCACGCTGTTGGTCGCGACGGCTGCGCCGGCAGCCGCCAGGAGACCACCGCTGCCTTGCCATGCACGCACTCTTGACGCCGTGGCATCGACGTCCTTGCGCCCGGTCTCGGCCAGCACTTCGAGCCGACCGGCACCGCCCGTCGCCGCGCGCGCCGTGACCTGACCGTCGATACGCGCTTCGACGTTGTGCGTGACATTCACCACCGCCACCGAGGCGCCGAGGCCGATCCCGCCGACGGCCACCGAGCCCGCCTGCAGATCGATCCGGTCGCGCTCGACGGCGCTGACCACGAGGTTACCCCCTGCATCGACCGTGTGGCTGGCGCCGCCGACGATCCGCGCCGAAGTCCTGTTGTCGAAGGCTCCGGACGACAGCGCGGCGTTGGTGTTCACCGCGCCTGCCGCGTTCAGGCTCGTCACGTCGCTGCTGCTCAGATCGGTGCCCGCGGTGGTGCGCACGTTGCCACTGCCCAACCGGTCGCCGCCGGCGAAAGACTGCAGCGCGCCCCGCGTGCCGCTGCTGCCCGATCCGAGTTCGCCGTTGGCATCGGCGGTGAGCGCCGCGCCGACCGTAATCAGTCCCACCGAGCCGCTGATACCCGACGACCCCCCGGCGCCCACGGCGACCGAGAAGCTCGCAATGTCGCGCGACGCCGCCGTGTTGATCTCGATGTCGCCGCTCGTGTAGGCGCTGGAGTTCTCCAGGTAGGCCGCGACGCTGTTGTCGATACGGGTGACCGCCACCCCGGCGCCGGCCCCTGCGCCGGCCACGCCGATACCGCCCGCCCCCGCCGTGCTCTCGGCGTCGAGCGTATCCCTCGCGTTGATCGCGAGCCTGCCGGCTCGGCTGGTGCTGCTGCCGATGGTCGAGCCGGTCACGTAACTCCGGACAGTGTTGTCGACCAGCGCAACAACCACTGCGCCCGCCACACCCGCAGCGCCACCCGCCGCCCCGCTGATGCCCCAGTTACGCAGTTCGGTGGTGTCGTCGGCGAGAACGCTCACCGCGCCGCTCGTGTTGACCGTGCTGCCGTCGATGTACGCTTGGGTCGTGCCGTTGACGTCTGCGACCGCGAACGTACCGGCCACACCCGCCCCCCCCGCGCCCGCTGCGCCGCCCGCCACGAACACGCGACTGTCGTGGTCGCTGACGACACCGAGCAGACCGGTGGTCAGCGTCGATCCGCTCACGTAGGCAACAGTCTCGCTGGTGAACCTGGCAACCGACCCGGTGCCGACGACGCCCGCGGCGCCGCCCGCCGCACCGACCACCAGCGACGACACGCCCTGTGTCGAATACGCGTTGATCCCAGTCCCGGCCTTCGCATCCAGCGTGCTGCCGGTGACGTAGGCGCGCGTATCGCGATCGAAGATGCTGGTGTCGACCGCAAGACCCACGCCAGCGGCTCCGAGGCTCAGGCTGCCGATGAAGGTCGTGCCGTACGCGTGATCGCTTGCACTGACGACGACCGACTGGCCCGCACCCGCCGTGCTGTTGACGCCGCCGTTGATTCGCGCCGCGCTGATGTAGGCGGTGGTCGAGCCACCGATGAGATTCACCGCGGTCGTGCCAGCGACTCCGGCAAAGGTTCCCCCGGCGATGTTTTTTGCCTGAGTGGCCACCGAGTGGCTGGCGCTCGCATTGACCGCCAGACCGGAGACCTGCAGCGTCTCGCGCCTGTTCGAGAGCACGTAGTTGGCAGGATCGTAGGTCGCCAGGCTGAGCGCAGAACCGAGGTCAACCGGCGCGGTGAGCCGCCCGCTCGCGATCGTCATCGTGCTGCCGAGGTCCTTGCCCCGCGCCGACACCTTCGTGCTCGCCCCGCTGACATAGGCTTCGGTCGTGCCGTCGAGCCGGTTCACCGTGACCGAGGCGCCCACACCCGCCGCTGTCAGTCCGATGCCGCCTGCGCCTGCGAGTACCTGCACCGCATCGTCGGACTGCGCGATCACGCCGACGTTGTTCTCCGCCTCGACGTCCGCGCCGCCGCTGATGAAGGCAGAGGTGTTGCCGCCCGTCTTGTTGACCGCCACCGAACCGCCCACGCCGACGTTGACGCCGCCGCCCACGCCGACTGCGATGGTGTCCACGGCGTTGGCCGAAGTGGCCGCGACCTGCAGGTCCTTCACGGCGTAGCGTGTCCCCGACGGGCTGCCGGAGACATAGGCCTGCGTGCTGTTGCCGATCGTGTTGACTGCGACTGCCGCGCCGACGGCACCTCCCGAGCCGAGTTGTACCGCCACCCCACCTGCAAGCGACCTGATGCTCGAGGTGTCCTCGGCCGAGACCTTGACAGCGTTGGTGAGGTCGTCCGCACTCGCGTTGCGGATCGACGCCTCGGTGGTGTTACTGATCGTCGATGACGCGGCCGAACCGCTCAGCGAAGCCCCGGAACCCGTGGCTGCCGCCACCGACGCCGCATAGGTCCTGATGTTCGCATCGCTCTTCGCGCGCACGTCGGTCGTCGCCCGCGCGTCGATCACCACGCCGTCCACCGTCGCGCGTACGGTGTTCTCGATCGAACTCACGCCAACCGCTGCACCGATCGCGGCGTTGCCACCGGACAGGGAGACGTTACCGGCCAGAGAGAAGCTGCGCGACCTGTCCTCGGCCTTGACCGTCAGCGCCGAGGCGGTGATGAGACTGGAGGACGACGGCGAAGCGATCTCCGCGATCACCGTGTTCTCGATCTCGTTCAGCGTCAGTGAACCGGAGCCGGCGAATCGGCTGGTCGAGACGCCCAGACCCACCGCCAGACCCATCATCGACGCGCTAGACTGCGCGAGCACATTGACCGTACCGGACGTCCCGGCCGACACGTTCGATCCCAGCAGGCGGGCGCCGAAGTCGTTGGTAATCCGGTTGTAGGCGAACGACATCCCCGCGTTGCCGCCGCTGCTGACCTGCAGCACCCCGGCCACCGAGATGATCGAACTGCCGGCACCCGCCGACTGGCCGAGGGTCGTGCCGTTGTAGTCGAGGCTGACCGAATTCGCGTTGCCGCCGTCCCTCGAATCGATCAATGCATCGAGCGACGCGTTGCCGGTAGTGTCCGCGGCGAGGACTTCCACGAGGCTGCCTGCCGTGACCGATGCGCCGTTGCGGATCTCGGACTTCACCGTGTTGTCGATCTGGCTGACCACGAAGGCGCCGCCCAGCGACACGCCGTTGTCCGCCCAGCTGCCACCACCCATGCCGGCGCCGGCGCCGATCCTGCCCGCCGTGAGGGCCTGCACACGCATCGTGTCGTACTGCGTGATCGTGGCGGCGTCCACCGCCGCTTCGGTGGTATTGGCGATCTTGCTGAAGGTGACTGCGGCGCCGAGCCCGGCCTTGCCCCCGGCTATCAGCGAACCGCCACCGGTGCCGAGGTAGATCCGGTCGTAGGCCACGATGCTCGCGTCGCGCCCGCTGCCGGTGGCGCGGCCAGTCAAGGTGGTCGATTCGACCCTCGCGGACGTGGTGTTGGCGGCCTCGCTCACCGACACAGAGCCGGCGAAACTACCGGCACGCGTTTGCTCGGAAGAAGCGTTGACCGTTGCGGCAATCGCAACGGACAGTTGCTCGCCTCCGGTGAGGGCGTTGACCGTTACGTCCTCGGCATTGGTCACCGTAGCGCTCTTGAGGTAGGCCTCGGTGGTGTTGCCGATCAGGTTGACCGCAACGCTGCCCGCCACGCCGGCGCTGAAGGACGAACTCGGGTTGTTGGCCCGCACCAGCGCTGCCGAGCCGGCGGCTGCGGTGATGTCGGTATCGTTGACCGCGCGCAGCACGAGGCTGGTCGCGCCGGTGGAGTTCATTTCCACCGTGCCGCCATCGACGTAGGCGCGCGTACCGAGTTCGACGCGGTTGACGGCCGAACTGCCGGCGATCGCGATTCCGAAGGGCGAGGAAGGCGGCGGGCCGGCCGCCGGGGTGCTTGCGCCGAACTTGTCACCGAGGACGGGGACCTTGGCGAGAAGACCGAACAGTCCTGACTTCGCCTGATCGAGCAGACCCGGGGGATCGCCCGGGTTCGGGTTGGCGTCGGAGGTGGCGGCGGCCCCGGCCACCGCGATCGATTCGATGCGTCCGTCGGTGCGCGCGTCGATTGCCAGACTCGTAGCCGATACGCGACCCGTGGCAAGCGTGTGCTGGGAACCGCCGGCATTGAGGGCGTCGTTGTCCCTGATCGCCGCCCGCGTGTCGGTGGTCACCTTGCTGAAGGCGATGCCTGCACCCACGCCCGCGCTATCCGCGCTGTTGATCGCGCCGGCGAGCGACCAGACGATGGCGTCGTTACCGGCCTTGATGTCGACCCGCGCGCCGGTGACCCGCGCCTCGTCGTCGATCGAAGCTTCGGTGCGGTCGTCGACCGTGGCCTGAGAGAAGATGACGCTGCCGCCATAGCTCGCGCCGCGACCGGCCGAGGGCGCGACCGAGGTCACCTGCGTGCGCGAATCGGCCTGGACCGTGACGTTCACCGCCGGGCCGCCGTCTGGAGCCGGCGCGACGACGGCGCCCTCGGCGATCCACGCTCGCGTCGTCGTGCTGGAGCTGAACTGGTTGTACGCACCACCGACTGCAGTCGAACCGGGCTCGCCGCCTGCGCCATTCAACAGCAGCGACATGTTCCCGGCGACATAGACACCCTGCGAGTCTGATCGCGCCAGGACGTGAAACGGCGAGGCGAAGGACTGGCTGCGTGTATCGGGGATGGTCGTGCCGTTGGTGCCGACGAAGGCCGAACTGTCGCCCAGGAGGGTGGCCGACCACGCGCCGCTGCCCCCGGGCGAGTTCCTGAGTTCGGCACCGCGCCCGATGCGCGCCGTGCTCGTGTTCGTGTAGTCGAGCCAGGTGACCGAACCCGCCAGACAGGTGCCGGTGCATCCGCCGGCAGCGGCATTCGACCAGCCCGAGAGCAGGCCATCGCCGATGCCGAGGTTCGAGTTGAGCTTGCTGAAGATGGTGCTGATACCCTCCCACTTCGCCCATGTCACCTCGTAGGGGCTGCTGAAGTCGGAGACCACACCGATGTTCCGGGCCGTCACCCGCGCGTTGTCTCCGACGTAAGCGTCGGCGTCGTGGCGGAACAGACCCACAGCAACCGCCCCGCCCAGCCCGAGCGAGATGCCCGGGTTCAGCGGATCGTCCTTCTTGCCGTCGATCGACGCGGTCGCGTGGGTGCGGATACGCTGGTCGTTCACTTTCGCCGCGACGACAACGTCCTGCGTGGCAGTCACCTGTGCCCCGGCGCCGATGAAGGCGGTGGCGGCGTGGGTGTTGTCGGCGTAGGTCACGGCCGCGCCGAGCTTGGGCGTGCCGCCGCCAGCCGCGGAATCGAGTTGCTGCGGGCCGGCAGCGGGCTTGCCGAGAAGCTTGTTGAGACCGGCCTCAGACAGTTCGAGCAGCGGCACGACGAGCATGCTGGCCAGAGCCGAGGAGCCCGCCGCAGTGCTTGCGCTCGACTTGTTCTTCACCGTGTCGTCGAGTGCCTCGATCCGGACGTTGGCGAGCCCGGAAGAGGTCAGATTGGCGCCGCTCGATGCCGTCGCGCGCGTGTCGAGTTCGGTGTAGTTGACCGCGATGCCCACCTTGCCCAGGTTGAGCGCCATCGATGTCGCGCTTGCGCCGAACCGGTTCTGGTTGTGCGCAATGACCGATACGTTCTGGTTCACGTCGATGGCCGCGCCGGCCGCGATGGCGGCAGAGGACTCCACTCTCGCCCTGTTCACGACGCCTGCCGCGTTGAGCGTCGTGTCCTTCGAAATGCCGATGACCGTGAGATCCGTGGTTGCGTTGTTCACCGCCTTCAGGTTCAGGCTTCCGGCCGTGATGCTGGCGCCTGCCGCCACGTTCACCGTCGCGGTTGCACCAACCTCGCCGTAGACGAACCCGGCGTTGAACACCCTGCCGCCGACGGCCCAGCCGGTCAAGATATCGAGGCCGACCTTCATGTGCTCGGCCCTGGCGGTGGTGTTGGCGGCGAGCACCACGCTGCCGCGCGTGCCCCCGCTGCCCTGGGCAACCAGGGTCGAACCATTGCCGACAAGCACCTCGGCGCTGCCCTTGGCGATCGCCACGCCGACGTTGACGCCGGTGGCCGCGAAACCGAAGGTGCCGAGTATCGCGTCGGTAGCTGCCCGCACCGCGATGGCATCCGGGTCGCCGCCCCAGTCGTAGCCGGCGAGTGCAGTGGCGGTCGCGCTGATGTTGCGCCCCTTCAGCGTCGCGCCGGCGATGTCGATCCTCGTACCGGCCTCCACCGTGCGAAACCCGGCCATCTGGTCCGAGCGTGTCGCGACAAGGCTGATGTCGCCAGCGCTGAAGGTGCCGGTCGTGTGGGCGAGGAGCCTCGCGCCTGCGCCGAGCGTGATGTTCGGCGCGGTGAACGTGATCGAACCCGAACCGCCGACCGAAGCCGCGGTATCGAACAGCCCGGGGGTCGAGCCTGCGGCCGTCTGATCGTCGGCCGAGATGCGCCGGGTCGAGATGATCACGTTGGGCGCAACGGTGATCGAGTCGTCCGCGACGACGCTGTACGCGGCACCGTCGTTGGGCGTGACGTTCGCCGTAATCGTCACCGTCTGAGGATCAATCAGTACCGAACCTGCCTCGCCAGCGGTGGCGCTGGCGCGGAACTGGCCGCCATCCAGCGCAACCGTGTTGCGCGCGCTCAGTTCGATCGCTCCGCCGTTGCCGCTCGCACCCGCACTGGCGTCGATCACGGCGCCCGCAGCGAACGTGGATCGATTGTCGCCGAAAATGTACACGTTCCCGCCGGGCGAGTTCTCCCCGTTGCCGCGCACGCTCACCAGCGCACCGGGTCGCAGGTCGACGTTGCCGCCGGCCTGCACACGAATGTCGCCTCCGGCAACCGCGGGCGCGCCGGGCGCGGCTACCGTGCCGGCAATGGTCACGTCCCCGTCGGCAACGATACGGATGCGCCCGCCCTGCGCAATGACGTTGCCGGCGGATTCCAGACCGTTGACGTTGACCACCTGCCCAAGCGCCGGCACGTCGCCGAGAAACCTCGCACCCGCAAACAGCGTGCCGCCGACGCGAATCGTCCCGGCCGATAGATTGATCCCGTCGATCGCGTTGATCGTGCCCCGGATGTCGATCGCGCCGGTGCCGCTGCGCGGTGCAGTCCCGCTCAGCAGCCGGCTGACCGCGCTCTCGTCGGGCGTACCTGGCGCAGAGAAGAAAGCATCGACGAACTGCTGAGTCGGCGTAGCCAACGTGAGGCTTCCCACGTTGACCACGCCCCCATTGCCCACCACGAAGCCGTGCGGGTTCGCGAACCAGACGTTGCCGCCGATGCGGCCGTCCTTCATCGCGTTGAGAATACCGTCGACCGACGTGCGCTGATCGCGCACGATGTTGATCAGGTTCGTCGCCCCGGTCGGAACATGCAGATTGGCTGTCGTGGCGGCCGGCACGCTGAAACTCTGAAACGAGTTGAAGGCGTTGCCATTGGTAACGGTCGCCGTGCGCACGTCGCTGACCGATCCGGTGGTGGATACTGTCGTGGCTGTGCGCCCGTCCGGTCGGATAGCCTGCGCCTGCGCCTGCGCCTGCGCGCAGGGCGCCAACGCGAAGATTACGGTGCCGAGAAAATAACCGAGGCTACCATCCCACCGCCGACGGGCCCCGACATACAGTCGCGACCCGAGTGCCAACTTTGCTGTGTCCAACTTCTCCCCCTAGGTGAAAACCGACATGCTTCTCCTCACTCATGCATCAGGGTAATCACACACAACAAGTCGATCCTTCAACAGCACGCGCACGATCAATCGGTCCGTTCGGACTAAACAATCCCGGCTGGCAGTGTCCCGAACGCTGTTGAACGGTGAAGGGGTGGCGATTCCGGTTTCGAGATGGTGCGCGACCTTGCCGTCCGTATCGTCCCCTTTCACACACATGGACTCAATTCTTACAAACGCGAATGATAGTTCTATTTTCGCAAGGTGTGAACTCGCTCGCGCGTCCTTGTGTTGGGCAAAGGAAGGTATGCCGCCGCCTTCCCGAACCGCCTCCTCCCACTCATCCAGCAGATCTGCCCAGCGCTGCATCATCACCGCGCGGTCGGCGATATACTCGGCGTGGTTGTAAGTGCGTCGCACCGCGTTGGGCTCCACATGCGCGAGCTGGCGCTCGATCCAGTCGGGCCGGTAGCCCATCTCGTTGAGCCGGGTGCTTCCGGTGGTGCGGGTGGCATGCGGGCTGTACTGGCCGCTCCAGCCCAGCACATGCAGCGCCTGCCGGAACGAGGCGATCGCCATCGGCTTGCTGCGGTCATCGCGCCCGGGGAACAGGTGCTGATGGTGGCCGGTGATGCCGTGCAGCGCCCGCAGCATCTCGACCGCCTGCCGGGGCAACGGCACCGCATGGGCCTTGCGCTGCTTCATGCGCTCGGCTGCGATGCGCCAGAGCGCCGCATCGAGGTCGAACTCGGCCCAGCGTGCCTCCACCGCCTCGCTCGGGCGGCACAGCGTGAGCCACATCAGCCGGAAGGCCGCCAGCGTCTCGTGCCGGCCGCCGTGGCCCGTCATGTCGCGCAGCAGGCGGCCGATCTCGTCCGGCTCCAGCGCCCGCTTGTGCTGGGTCTTGTTGGGCGGCAGGGCGCGGCGCACCGGATAGACCGGGTCGCGGTCCACCCGCAGCGTGGCCATGGCCAGTTCGAACACCCCGGCCATGCTGCGCTTGGCCTCGGCCGCGACGCTCGGCCCGTTCTTGCGGGCGGCGGTGGTGAGCACGTCCAGGATATGCATGGGCGTGATCTGCTTGACTGGCAGCGTCCCGATCTTGCCGAACACCACCCGCTGCAGCATGTTGAGGCGGCGCGCCTTGGTGATCTCCTCCCAGTCTTTCATGGCCAGCCACTCGCGGGTCACCGACTCGAAGGTGGTGGCGCCGTCCTGGTCGCGGCGCAGGCGGGCGCGCTGGCGTTCGTGCGCGGGGTTGATGCCCTGCTTGACGAGGTCCCGCGCCCGCATGCGCTCGTCGCGGGCCTCGGCCAGCGTGAAGCGGCCGCCGTCGCGGCGGGCCTTCGCCTGTTCCGGCGTCTCGCCCCGGGGCGCCACGGCGTAGTCGCCGATGGCGAACATGCTCTCCT